>JAPOOP010000603.1 GCA_026713385.1 Candidatus Poribacteria bacterium
GGATGATATTTTTCAATCGTGAAACAGATCCCGTTTCTCCTGCCCCTTGTACTGCAACTGATACAACCGGTAATAGATACCACCTTGCTGTAATAACGCGTTGTGTGTGCCGGCCTCTCGGATTTCGCCGCGATGCATCACGATAATCTTATCCGCATTCTGGATCGTCGAGAGTCGGTGCGCGATGACAACGGAGGTCCGGTCTTCCATCAGACGACTCAGAGCATCTTCGATCAGAAGTTCGGTTTCAGTGTCAACGCTTGAGGTCGCTTCGTCGAGGATAAGGATACTCGGATCGGACGCTAAGGCACGCGCAAAGGCAACCAACTGTTTCTGTCCAACGGATAACCCGCCGCCATCCTCTTTGATCTCTGTGCCATAGACCTGAGGCATTTTTTCAACGAACCGGTCTAAGTGTACATCTTCCGCTGCGCGCTTCACCTGCGCCGATGAGATTGACGGATTCCCCAAACTGATATTCCGTTCAATTGAATCAGAAAAAAGGAAGATATTCTGTTGCACAATGCTGACTGCCTCCCGTAATTCTTCCAGATTCATCTCTTGGATGTCCACACCGTCAATCAATATCTGACCCTTGTTAATCTCATAGAATCTGCAGAGCAGGTTAATGATAGAAGTCTTTCCTGCACCGGTATGTCCGACGAGTGCGACCTTCTCCCCCGGTTTCACCTTGAATGAAACATCCCGCAGAACGTAGTCCTCATCGTTGTAGGCGAACCAGACGTTTCGGAATTCAATCTCGCCTTTCAAAGTAGTGGCACCGCTTTTAGGGGCGGTAGAAACGATGGTCGGTTGCGTATCGAGTAGCTGGAAGATGCGTTCGGAGGATGCCATTGCGTTTTGGAAGATGGTATATTTTTCGCTCAGTTCTCGGATGGGCCAGAAAAAGCGTTCAGCGTAACGGATAAATGCTAACAGCACGCCGAAGCTCAGCGCGTCTTGCACAACCTGTCCACCACCGTACCAGATAATCACGGCTATCGCAAGAGAAGCCGTCACTTCAATCAGCGGGTGAAAAAGTGAAAAATAGAAAATACTTCGGAGGTTGGCAGCGAGGTATCTCCGGTTGCGCTCGTTAAAACGGAGATGGCTCCGCCGCTCTTGTGCGAAAAGCTTCATCGTCGTCATACCGACGATGTTCTCTTGCAAAAAGGCATTGATCCGTGCAAGTTGCTTACGTTGTTCCCGAAACGCACGACGCGAATAAATCTGGTAGACAAGCGTTGCACCGAAGATGATTGGAATCACAGTGAACGTCACGAGTGCAAGCTTCCAGTTATAAAGTAGCATTGCCACCATGATTCCCAAAATCTGGAGCAGATTCGCGAAGACGGTAATCACACCAGAGGCAAAGAGTTCGTTGAGGACCTGAACATCTCCCATAACGCGGGTCATCAGTCTGCCAACCGGATTTTTATCGAAAAATTGAACGTCCAAGCGTTGCAAATGTGAAAAGAGCGTTTGTCGCAGGTCGTGCATCGCGTGTTGTCCAATCATCTGCATGCGGTATTCCTCGAAGTAACTAAAGACAAACTCGCCAATCAATGCCAACATGTAAAAAATCGCGATCGTACTTAATCCTTCTAATATACTAGGTGTAATGTGCTCGTCAATACCACGCTGCAGTAGGTAGGGTCCAGCTAAACGTGCAAGCGTATTCCCGACCATGAGCAATCCAATGAGGAGCAGCTGGAATTTGTAGGGTTTAAGATATGCCATGAGACGCTTCATCAGTACCCGGTCATAAACTTTCCCGAGATCTTGCTCCTCATCGCTATATTCGTACAGTTCGCCTCCCATGCCGAACATAGATGGATTCCTCCTTTAAAGTTTCTCACGTCCCCGGTTATGGTAGGTGCGGTTTCTAGCCGCACTGGGTTTATAAGAGTTCAATAACGATAGATCGTGCTGTGCTTGATTAGAGTTCTTCGAGTTCCTCTTGCAAGAGTTGTGTTTCGTAAATGCCGTTGTAGATCCCGTTGTGTTCAATCAGTTCTTCATGCGTGCCGGTCTCAACGATGCTACCCTCATTGAGAACAATGATGTGGTCGGCGTTTTTGACGGTAGAGATCCGATGCGAGATGAGGATAGTTGTCCGATCCTTCATGATTTCGGCAAGTCGGTTGAGAATGGTGTCTTCGGTCTGGGTATCTACGTTCGCAAATGCATCATCAAGGATAAGGATTTTGGGTTTAATAATAATGGCGCGTGCGAGTGCGCTGCGTTGACGTTGCCCGCCTGAAATCGTTATCCCACGTTCACCGAGGAAAGTTTCCAATCCATCCGGAAATTCTTCAATTTGCTCAAGAAGGTCTGCAGTATGCGCCGCGCTTTTTACTTCTTCATCATCTGTAGTTTCAAGACCGTAGGTAATATTGTTTCGCAAATAGTCTGAGAAAAGAAAAGGTTCCTGCTCCACAAACCCGATATTGGAGCGGAGGACGTTTAAGGGTATGTCCTGAATGTCTATACCGTCGATAAAGATGGCACCCCGTTCTGCTTGACGAATGCGTGGAATGAGGTTGACAAGGGTAGATTTCCCAGATCCCGTCCCGCCGACGATCGCGAGCGTCATGCCACGCTCAATTTTGAGGTTGATATCTTTGAGTACAGGTGTTCCATCCGGATAATCAAAATTAAGATTTCTAAACTCAATCTCGCCTTCAATGTCTTTGATACCCCATTTCACCTGCTCACCGTCGAAGATTTCTGGCTTCTCATTGAGAATCGCGTTCATCCGATCCATGGATGCCGCCCCGCGTTCAAAGGTGTTGACAATGAAACCGAGGGTGATCATCGGACGGACGAGCATCCCGAGATAGGCACTGAACGCCACAAAATCACCAAGTGTAATCTTCCCTTCAATCACATGGAGACCGCCCATCCAGAGGAGGACCATACCGCCGATACCCGGTAGAAAACGGAAGAGCGGAAAGAAGAAAGTCATCAATCGGATTTGTCGGTGGTTACGTTCAACAAACTCATGATTCAGCTCTTGGAAATGCTCAACTTCACTCGCTTCAAGCGTATACGCTTTCACAACACGGACACCAGACAAATTCTCCTGTACCTTGGTATTCAGTGTTGAGAATGCCGCTTGGATGCCTTCGTAGTGCGCATGTAACCGTCTTCCGAGGGAGCGAATCAAAAGTGCGAGGATCGGATAAGGGAGCAGCGCAACGATGGTCAGGCTTACATCAATCTGCAGCATGATAGCGAGTGCGAGTCCGAAAAACACTATCGCATCGGCGGTATACATAATAGCACTGCTCAGTACCATTCTGATGGCGTTTAAGTCACTGGTTGCGCGTGTCATCAGATCGCCGGTGCGGACGTTATCGTAATAGGCGGCGGAGAGTTTTTGGAGATGGAGAAAGAAGTCGGCACGGAGGTGGAACTCCGTCTGCCGAGCGACCCCTTGGATGATGCGTCGTTGGGCGAAGCGTAGGATACCGGCAAAGAGCGCGACCCCGAAAAGAAGAAGTGCAAAAAAAAGGATTCGTCCGGGAGATACGGTAAAATCTGGGTCTCTGAATGCGCGTTCTAACTCATCAAAAACCGATTGGAGAATCTTTGGACTGATTAGGAGTATCCCATTCGTCACAATCACAAGGCAGAAGCTAAATATAATGGCGAATCGATACCGAATGAAATACTTCTTGAGACCTAATAGACTGCGAATGGTGGAACTCCTTTCTGGCAAGTGAGTCTTGCCGTGCTATATTACGTTAAGAGGGTGTTTCTTATTTTGACGTAAATCTTGGCTATCCGTATTAATCAAGTTTTCAGTAGTGCGAAGAAGTTGCTTCCTGTAGAAGCAAACTGTCCTCGTGTCCTCTGCCACATGTAGGAGCGAGTGTTTTTGCTTGGGGTTTTTGATAGGGTGTTTCCCCAATTTCCTCATGCTCGCGACCCCTCGAGAATGCGTAAAGGTGCATCCGAGAATGTGTGTATAAATGAATCATTATCTATTTATAACCCAAGTTGCTACCTAATAGGTCATGGACGTTTCAACGCGGATTTTTCAAGGAAAACATCTCTTTACACCCCGTAGGGGTGTGATTGCTTCGTAGTGAGAATAGAAAATGGGGTATTCAAAAAGTTGCCCCGTAGGGGTGCTATGTAAATGGAAACTGGCAACTTGCGTTATTTATAGTATAATCCGAGTAGTGGGTTTCAAAGTTTCAGTGAGAAGGATCCAGAAAACGGATAGGCACATCAACACAGCCTAACAGGCTATGCTACACAAGAAAAAGGAGTCGATATGAAACAAAATCGAAGACCTGCCCCCTTTAATGTCGTGCAGGGTGACCCCGAAGGCACTACATGGGCACTACCCGATGGTGCAATCGCCCGATTCGGGAAAGGGGAACACAAAACCTCTGGGGGCGATGTGAGGCTCTCTCCTGATGGCACGTATTTCGCCACTGCAACCAGCATTGGACTTTGGTGGTATGATGTGTCTTCTATGTCGCCTATTGCATTGTGGGAAACGGAACGAGGCGGGATTAACGCTATTGATTTCTCATCAGATGGCAAGAATATTTCTGTCGCTAATTGGGACGGTATTCTTAAAGTGATGGATGTTCAGAGCGGTCGGACTATCTCTAAAATAAAAAACAAAGATAGATACGTACGTATTGTCTTCTCACCTGACGGCAATAGATGGGGTGTTGCGGATCACTGTGGTATCATTCAGGTCTTGGATGCTAAAACCGGTCACGGCATTGGGCAAATGGATCGAGGTCAACATGAACAATCAAATGACGTTGCTCAACTGGAATTTTCTCCTAACGGACAGTACATCGTGGGGTCGGTAGAAAACCCTGAACTTTATTCTCTTAATAAAAATAAAATCATTAATCCTGACACAAAAGGAACACAAACTTACATCTGGAGTCCAGAGACGGGCATGCCATTAATCAGATTCGCGGGCAGAAATTTCGATTTTTCCCCGGATAGTCGACTGCTGGCGTGCGCTACACCTGATGAAACAGCGAATGATGTCGATAGCGTTCCTTGCTTCATCTCGGTGTATGATGTGGCGAAAGGCAAGCGTATCGCCTACTTCACCGAACATAGGAGTTGGGTACACACCGTCACCTTTTCACCGTGCGGTCAGTTTCTCGCGTCATGCGATGTAGACAAAATCCTATGCCTGTGGGATCTACCGAAGGGCACGTTGAAGAAGAGGTATGTGGACTCTGGTACTCCATTTTACACTCAGGATGGTATACTACTTACCGTCATTTCACGCCGTGAAAGCATCGAAGTCTGGGACATAGAACACCGTAAAAAGCTACAGACGATTGAGCGTCAATTTGGGAGCATTGGTCATAAATGGTTTTCAAAATGCCCACAATTGGCTGTCGCCCATGCACTCTCCGACAAACCGATAAAATCCACAACACAAACATTCCCAATCCTTCGTGAACCGACCCTCTTTCCGGATCCGGTGCTATTTCTACCGGATGGACAAATACTTGCGAGCCGGAGTGATACCAAAGGGGTCGTGTTATGGGATGTTGAAAGTAAGCAGGTCCGAGAAACATTACTGAAGGATACACATATCACCTCTTTTACTGTTTTGCCTTCTGGAAATATGCTGGCTGCCAATGTCCAAGACCAGAATGTCAGTGTGTGGAGTGCTGAGAAACCCGATGAACCTATTGCTGAATTCACCGAACAGGCACGATTGGTCTGGCATATAGCGTTCGCACCGACGGGGGATCGACTTGCTGTTGGAAGTAGAGAAGGCACAATCTATCTATACGATTTCAAACGGAATGAGAAGTTAAAACCTTTCATAGGGCACACAGATTTCATCTGGTCAGTGTGCTTCTCGCCAGATGGCAAGCGGCTGGTAAGCGGTTCAGATGATAAAATCGCTCGGCTGTGGGATGTTGGATCCGCTGAAGCAATTGCGACTTTGCCTTTGGACAAACCTCGGACACTCATGGAGATAGCCTTTTCGCCGTGTGGCAACGTGATTGCAGGTGGAATGTTCGGTGAACTCCGATTGTGGTGTGCCGAAACCCTAACAACGCTTTTCACTATACCGCAGCCACAAACACAGAAGCCTTACGCGCTTGCCTTTTCGCCGTGTGGGCGGTATCTCGCATCCGGGACCTGGTGGCAGGAAGGAATGGAGAAGATGGCAATTAAATTATGGGAAGTAGAGAGCGGTGAGAATATCGCTACCTTCTCGGGACATCCGACAGACATTCAGTCGCTTGCTTTTTCACCGAACAGTAAACTTCTGGCAAGTGGCGGTTTTGATCGCACCATCCTCCTTTGGGATTTGAAACCCTTTATTGATCCTTAAAGCCCATGGAATGTGAGATTCTATTTCCCTCCAGATTCAGTCCTTTACACCTACCTTTATTTTTCTGTTGACACCATTATTCCCTGCAATATATGATATGCAAAATGGATTCTATCATAGGAGGAAAACAAATTTGGCGGCAGATATTGGACTCATCGGATTAGCAGTAATGGGTGAAAACCTCGCACTGAACATGGAGAGCAAAGGGTTTGAAGTAGCAGTCTTCAACCGTACCGTTTCACGGGTAGACGCGTTCATGGCAAGTGCTGCGAAGGACAAAAATATCACAGGGGCGCACTCCATTCCAGAACTCATTGGGAAGTTAGACAGCCCCCGAAAAATTATCTTGATGGTGAAAGCAGGCGAACCCGTCGATGCGTTTATTGGGCAATTGGTCCCACATCTTTCAAAGGGCGACCTCATTATTGACGGCGGAAACTCGAATTTCAACGACACTGTGCGTCGGCATGCGGAGTTGGCTGAGCAGGACGTTCTGTTTATCGGCACTGGTATCTCCGGGGGCGAAGAAGGCGCTCTCAAAGGACCGGCGATGATGCCCGGAGGTTCAGCTGAGGCTTACGCACTTGTGGAACCCATCTTTACGAAGATTGCGGCGCAGGTAGAAGGCACACCGTGTTGCTCTTATATCGGACCCGATGGCGCGGGACATTACGTCAAAATGGTGCATAACGGCATCGAATACGGCGACATGCAGCTGATATGTGAAGCCTACTCCCTGATGAAAGGCGTCTTGGGAATGAACGCCAACGAGATGCACGAGGTCTTCAGTGAATGGAATCGCGGCGAATTAAATTCTTACCTCATCGAAATTACGGCTGACATCTTCACACAACTCGATAGGAGTGGCACGCCTTTCGTTGATGTTGTGCTCGACCAGGCAGGACAAAAGGGTACCGGCAAATGGACGAGTATTTCGGCACTGGATCTCGGTATCTCCGCACCGACAATCGCAGAGGCAGTTTTTGCGCGGTGTATCTCTGCTGTCAAAAGCGAACGTGTTGCCGCAGAACAGGTTATCCAAGGACCCGCTGGCACCTATCAAGGCGATCGAGACGAGGCACTAAAGGCGATTCACGACGCACTTTACGCCGCGAAAATCTGTTCTTACGCCCAAGGTTTCGCCTTAATGCGGGAAGCAAGCGAAGAGTGTGGATGGGATTTGGATCTTGGCATGATTAGCTTAGGCTGGCGTGGTGGGTGTATCATTCGGGCGAAGTTCCTACATCGGATCGCAGAGGCGTTTGAACGAAACCCCGCACTGCCAAACCTAATGCTCGATTCCTACTTCCGAGATGTGCTTGAAACCGCACAACCCAACTGGCGGAGTGTTATCGGCACAGCCACGCAGCTCGGTGTACCGATCCCGGCATTCAGTTCCGCTTTAGCCTATTTCGATAGCTACCGCAGCGGTAGACTTTCGGCGAACCTAATTCAGGCGATGCGCGACTACTTCGGGGCACACACCTACCATAAACTCGATGCAGATGGAAACACGGTTCTCGGAGAAGACGGAGAACCGACGGTATTCCATACCGAGTGGATGCTCGAAGGTCGCCCGGAAGTCACTATTGATTAAAGTAGTAGGCACGCTCCGTCGTGCCGTCGCTCAAGGCACTGAGCATTTTTTGAAAGGAAAATACATGGTGCAAGAAGCACAACAGGCATTATACGATTTTCAACCGCAACACGAGTTTTTCGTTGGAATTGATTCCGACGGGTGCGTTTTTAATAGCATGGAGGTCAAGCACAACGACTGTTTCAGTGTGAACCTCGTCAA
>JAPOOP010000315.1 GCA_026713385.1 Candidatus Poribacteria bacterium
ACATGGGACGCAAAGGCACTCTATGATCCAGTGATACTCGATCGCGAGCGAGATGCGTCAAGCATTTTTCAAACCAGTCCGCGGACACGAGACGGGTGGGAACTGCGTTTCAACTTCAATATCCCGCTCTACGATGGAAACAAGACGAAAAATCTCCGCGCTGTAGAGATCGCAGAACTGGAGCGGTTGCACTTGACGTATATCGAAAAAACAAAGTCAATCCGTGTCGCGGTGCGACGCGCCTATCGTGAGGTGTCAAATGCCAGAGAACGGGCGGAGATCGAAGAAACACGCGTGCGGATTTTTGAGCAAAGGTTACGAACCATAGAACGTGTGCTTGATGAGGTCACGGTCGAAATACCGGGGTATCAAAATATGACTTACAACGATGCGTTTCAAACACAAGCGCAGTTCACAGAAGCACAACGCGTCTTTTATCAGGCGCGCCGAGATTACGCCAAAGCAAAGGAACAACTCCGAGAAACAATGCAATGGATTGAATAGCAATCAGTCGTCAGGTATCAGCAATCAGCAATCAGTAAAGAGACTTTTGTTAAATGATAACCTCACTGCTGACAACTACTAAACAAGGAGAAAACTATGCGAAGTGATTTAACAATACACCCTGAACGCAACGATTTCAACGAGTCGGAACTTGTGGCGCGTGCGCAGAATGGCGATACAGAGGCGTTTAATCCACTCGTGTACAAATATCAGCAAAAAATCTATAATCTGATTTATCGGAAGGTTCGTGACCCTGAGACAGCGAAAGACCTCTGCCAAGAGGTGTTCCTGAAGGCGTGGCAGGCACTACCGAACTTCAAGGGACAATCCGTATTTTACAGTTGGCTCTACCAAATTGCTGTCAATTGTAGTATTGATTTCCTCCGCAAACGAGATAGGGACATCGTTTTTGCGTGTGAGGCATTACCACAAAACGCCGACGATTGCCTCCCGATGCTCCAAAAGCAGTCATCACCTTGTCAGATTCTTGAGGAGGAGGAACTTGGACGCGTTATCCGCAGTGCTGTGCATCGACTGCCATCTGGACAACGTCGCGCGTTTCGTTTGCGTTACTTGCAGGACCTTCCGATAAAAGAGATCGCCTCACGCTTAGGCAAATCGGAAAGCACCGTTAAAACATATTTGCACCATGCCCGTCAAAGACTCCAGACTCTGCTGCTCCCCTACCTACAATAGGAGCAGGCTTTAGATAGGGTGTGTAAAGTTTTTGACACGCGATTCTGGCAAGGAAGCCACCCTATAGTATAAATTGTTAGTTTGTGCCGGTATTTGCCCAAACCTGACTGCTGACTGCTGAAAGCCATTTGAAAAATAATGCAACCTTTTGAGGTCTAAATTACGTCACCTCAATCAATAGATGTACACACTTCTGGAGGAGGCGTGCTGTGGAACAAAACGATGCTCAACTCATTTGGCGGGTATTACAGGGGGACCAGGAGGCATTCAGTCCCTTAGTGAGAAAATATCAGAAGGGGGTTCACGCGCTGGTGTGGCGGAAGATCGGTGATTTTCATATTGCCCAAGAAATCACGCAAGACGCGTTTCTCACTGCGTATAAAAAACTCGGAACCTTGAAAAATCATAACCAGTTCTCAGGTTGGCTCTACGTTATTGCGGCAAACTTGTGTGCTGACTGGTTCCGAAAGAATCGCATGCCGGTGCTGGAATCCGTAGAGGCTACTGAGACTAATGAGATAGACAGGGTTTCATATTCTCAGTATATAGCAGAAAAACAGGCAGCCGAAGCCAATGAGACGCGCCGTGAAGTCGTTAAGAAGCTCCTCCAGACACTGCCCGAAAGCGAACGGACAGTGATGACGCTCCATTACCTCGGCGAGATGACGGTCAAATCCATTTCTGAGTTTCTCGGTGTCTCCCAGAATACCATCAAAAGCCGCCTGAGCCGCGCTCGCAACCGTTTACGAAAAGAGAAAGATATACTCCATCAGAATCTTGGCAGTTTCCAACTCCCGGATCAATTAACAGAGAACATCATGCGGGAAGTTTCACGTCTGAGTCCGGTTCCTGTTCCTACGGGTAAGCCGGTAGCCCCCTTGGCACTTTCCACCGTCTCAGCCGTCGTGCTTTTCCTACTGATTGGGATTGGCACGCAGCATCTCTCTCGTTTTCAGAAGCCTTACAACCTCGATGCCACCTCGGAACCAACAGTTGAGATTATTGACGCAGTTTTTATTTACGATTCCCCTGCGAAACCCGCCGTCCGGACTCAGGCAGGAAGTTCGGCACTCCCCGGTAAAAGTCCTGGGGCAGGTCAGAAACCGGACGAATCCCTTGTTGCCACACTCCCCATCGACACGACAGAAGTCTCAACCCCGAAACCACAGTGGACCCAAACTGGGGGACCCGAAGGTGGCGGCGTGCAGAACCTGTTCATCGCAGCTAACGGCGATTCTTACGTCGGGACAGGTACCGACCTCTATAGATTGACGGACGATAGAAGTCGGTGGAACCTTGTCAACGCCAACATGCCCCCTAACAGATCATGGCAAATAATAGAGAAGGACGATACCCTCTACGTTGCCTCCGATACAGAAATCCGCGCTTCAATGGACAGAGGCGAGACGTGGGATACACTCGGTACACGTCCAGTGGGTCAGTTGATTGATCTCGTCATAACAGATGAGGCACCTGGGGCGCAAGCCAATATTGTAATGTACTTGGCACTTGTTAATGGTGTATTCCGTTCTGTGGACGCTGGCAACTCGTGGGTGTCCGTAAGCGGACGGTTGGTGAAGAAAGAAATTCGCGCAATTACGGCTATTGAAAATGTTGTGTTTGTTGGGACGGACTCTGGACTGTATCGCCTCAACTCGGAAGGCAGCACCTTATTATCGGTGGGTGAATCCCAGAATATCCGTGCAGTGGCGAGTGCCGAGCATCGACTCTATGTCGCCGTGGGGGAAAAGGCTGTGAATCAAGGGGTCGGGTTTGGTCTGCCAGCGCGACTGATATCCGCGACATCTCTGGCACTCTATCGCTCAACAGATTTGGGAGATTCGTGGCACACATTAGACTTTATAAAAAGGAAAATAGAGCCATCCTCCCAAGATGGGCTGACGATTCATGTTGCTTCTGGAACTTCGGAATCCTACCAAAAGGGTAAGGATAAATCCAAAGACTCAGAAACGAAAACGACTTCAACCTTCAAAATGGTAGCAGTGGAAGAAAGCCTTTTCGCAATGGACGATAAAGGCAGTTATTACTCAAGTGACGCAGGTGAAAACTGGGTTACCTTGGATTCAAATATACCAGACATAAGAGATGTTTCCAGGCTTGTGTCTTTGAATGCGAATACCTTCTATCGGAACGGAGCGTCTGGGATTTATCGCACAACCGATGCCGGCAAAACGTGGCATCCATTTAGCATGGGATTGGTAAATACAAGCGTGATGAATTTAGCTTCTGTGCGGAATGTGCTGTATGCCAATGTGGGGGGCGAACTTCTCGCCTCGCCCAACGGGAATGAGGTGTGGACACTTGTCCCAAGCAGCCTCGGAAACATCACGAATCTGGCGAAATTCAACGATGTGCTCTATGCCAGAGGTATAGGAGACACCGAACATCGCGTTCAACTCTTGCGCTTATCTACCGAGGACAATCGGTTAAGCCCTATTCCGGGGATGTCGTTTTTAAGGAAAAACGCCTCTTTAGATGTGGGTGTTGCTGGAGATGACAATAAGGCCGTGGAAGAGATCCGGCAGCTGATGCGTGGACTTCTCGGAGGTTTCGCTGTCAGTCGTAATACGTACTATATGGAATATGAACAGAGACTCTTCAGGTGGAAACCCGGCACGCCGGAATGGGTTGATACCGGGCTCATAGATGAAGGTGAACTCATTGATACGGCTGGCAGTTTTAACAATCCCAGTTCCATCGGTTTCAAAATTGCTGTTTCAAGGAGAACAGTCTACGTCGCTAAATTAGACGGACACCTTTTCCAGTCGTTTGACGAAGGAGATACGTGGAACGATGTTACGGGCGAACTTCCGTTTTCTTTTACACATTTCAAGGCAATAGAATTCGCTGGCTCCGCTATCTACGTGGCAACCGATAGAGGGGTTGCATATTCAAGCGATGGCACACACTGGCACGTTACATCCGACCCTGAAGGTGTGCCAATCGTTATAGACCAATTTGCGGTGAGCGGAACAACTCTGTATGGCGTTACGGAACAACGCGTCTATCAATTAAAAGCAAATTCTGACAGATGGAAACAGATGACACCCGAGATTCCGAGTCCTGTTAGTGCTCTCGATGTTGAAGGGAACGTGCTTTATGTTGGGACCTATGGCAGTGGTGTGTTACGTTTTAAATTAGACGACTAACGAAACGGTTAAGAAATAAAAAACAAAGGAGAAATTACGGTGTTAATAACATTGATTCAGAAAGAAATTATGCATCACATTCTCAGCGTCCGGTTCATCGCACTCCTGCTAATGTGTGCTTTGCTCATCCCACTCACCTTTTCTATTAGTTATCGCAAGTATACTCAGAACTTGACAGATTATCAAGAATCGGTGAATCGCTCACGATCAGAAACAAAGGTAAATCCACCGAATGCGCAAGATCCGGATGTAGAAGTTTCCAAGCTTTTCCTCAAGCCCACGCCTCTGAGCGTCTTCGCAAACGGTTTAGAGGAAGTACTACCTACCTATCTTGGAATGACGCGTAATGGCATTCGGACGGGCTCAACAGCACTTGCGCAAGCACCGCTCGCGTATGTATTAGGAAATCTGGATTTCCTGTTTATTGTGGGGACGGTTTTCAGTCTGCTGGCACTTCTGTTCACATTTGATGCTGTTGCGGGGGAGAGAGAAGCAGGCACCCTTCGGATAAACTTGTCAAACCCCGTTCCTCGAGATGTGTTTTTGTGGAGCAAATTGATCGGTGGATACGTTGTGTTCGTTATTCCGTTTTTAGTGTCTTTCCTCTTGGGGTTACTCCTGATTGTCTGGCAAGGGTTTCCACTCGGTGAGCTGAAGATCGCGATGCCAGTGCTCGGTCTAACGCTTGTCTCGCTCCTCTATATTGCGGTATTTTTTGCGATAGGTGTCGTCATTTCAACCTATCTCGACAACTCTAAGACTGCGTTGATTGTCGCTTTTACGTTTTGGGTGTTTGCGGTGCTAATTGCACCACGAGGGGCGTTTATCGTAGCAAAACTCGTCTCACCCACCCGAACGCAGCAGACTGTTTATATGGAAAAAACCGCACTTCGCAATAACCTGGCGAAAGAGAAACAAGAGAAGTTGAATAAAAAAATATTTGAAATTTTTGGGACGAATTTGGCGATAACACCAGAGGTGCAAAAAAGATTGGACAAGATTCGGAAACCGATTAACGAGGAATCTCGACTGAAGTTCCAGAATCAGGCAAACAAAATTGACAACGGATACCAACGCGAAAAGGATCGCCAAGAGCACATTGGAGAAGTGCTCTCTCGGTTCGTGCCAACGTCCTCTCTCATCTATTCTGCGATAAACTTAACGCAAACCGGTAAACTAAAAAGGGACACCTACTTTCAAACGGGTGAGAGATACTACAAGCAACTTGATGATTCATATTTCAGTGGAATTTCAGACGACGTGATGGCACAGGTCGTACAAATAATGGATCGACAGCGGAATAATCTTTCCGAATCAGAAGAAATTCCACCACCACCAACCGTGACGGAATCCGCTTTATCGGACACAGTGCGTCGGTCTGCTGTGGATGTGTTTTTACTCGGTTTTTTCGCACTGGCGTTCACAGTCGTGGCGTTCTTGAAATTCCTCCGTTCGGATATTTAATGTGAGTAGTTATCAGTCTTAGGTCTTCAGTTTGTGGAAGTAACGGAAACTTAAACCTATCTATAGGTAAGA
>JAPOOP010000495.1 GCA_026713385.1 Candidatus Poribacteria bacterium
AGAATGTCCGCTGGCACTCCAATCATAACCGCTTTCTCCCACGGCTCTGAACCGTACCAGTCGAATGTATCATCTACGAAACTAAACGTATAATCGTGATCCCAATTGTCGTAGAGCACCTTGCCCAAAAGCCCCAAAGATGCAAGACCGACACCGAGATCGGTGAGCGTTATCCGAGGTTTGTATATGGTATAAGGCTGATGTTCTAAGGTTACCCTAAGACTGCCATCTGTTGCGTTAAATCCGAGTTGGAAGTCCAAATCCATACGCGTTTTATTGGCTTTCTTGAGTCCATATTCCATCCGGGTTTCTGCGAACCGGACCACCGAGCATCCTGTGATGTTTATTAACATCAAAACCGTAACCGTGAGCACAACTAAATTTTGCTTCATGAACACCTCTTTTTCCACTATGAATTAACTCCGACTTGCCAGTTTGTTTGAGAAGATGCTGATTAATCCACCTAACATCATATACCCGAAAATAACTTCCAGTGTAACGAAAAGACGCGCAGCGGCGTTGTCCGCGACGATGTCTCCAAAACCGAGCGTTGTGAAGGTAACAATGCTGAAATAGAAGCAGTTCCAAAACGTTAACGGTTCACCGCTGTAGGTGCCCGTCGATTGATGGAAGCGAGGTGTCCAGTTTTGTATCCAAGGTGGCATCCACGTCGGGAGCGGCATATACGCAAGCGCGAACAGAAACGCAAAGAAGAGAGACCAAAACGCCCAAAGTGCCAGACTCCGACCGTAGTCGGAACTCCATCGCCATAACTTTGCCAATATCAGATTTTCCTGATTGAACGCACGTATGAACTGCTGATCGGCGACGTACCTTTTGAAAAAAGGGCTTGCGACCTCGTCTATGTGTCGGCTATCTAAGTAAAATTCAGTGGGACGGTGCTGTTTTCTGCTAAGTTTGGCTTTCACGGCGTGGAAAAGTGTGTCTTGGATGTAGTTAACGTCGCCAAAGGCAGCGACAGAGACAAACTGTGCGGTGGTAAAGTTGGCAGTACCGAAAAATGTGGCGTTGTTGAACGCTGTTGTTTCAGGGAACCATGTCCCTGTGCAGTCGAGGATGCCTTGGAACAGCACGCGCCGAAAATTGACTTCAGTGAGGAAGTTAGCCTCATGAAAAACTGCGTTTTCACGGAATTGAACCCTGTGAAAATCGGCAACGCTATAAAATCGCGCCCGCCAAAAACTGGCACTCTTGTGGAAAATCGCGCTGCGAAAATCGGCGCGCCTTTGGAAGATGGCTTCACGGAATGCGCAAGGACCGTGTAAAATCGCTTCATCGAAGTCAATATCTGCCTCAAAAAGAGTACGCCGAAAGTCCACCTCTTGTTGGAAAACGACTGTCCGAAAATTAACGATGCTTTTAAACGTACACCCGATACAGGAGAGTTTCTTATTCAGGAGTATCCTGTCATTTTCGTCCCGTTCCAATTCGATAGAAAAGGGATCGACAACCCCTTCAATTGTGCAATTTGTGAAGGTAACGGATACGGCATCGCTTTGTAATGCCTCAAGGAAGGTTTGTGCTGCGATTGTTTCTCCGTGTTTCTCGTACATCTGTCTCTTTTTACATTAGGAGCAATGCCCAGGATCTTATAGTTTAGAAGAATCTGCCAGAAGGTCGGCAAGCGGATTCTGGAGAATCGACTTCATTTTCGGTTGGACAATGGCATGGCTTATCCCGTCTTTGAGATGATAAACTTCCACATCTTCAGGCATTAACCAACATAACTTTGGAACACGCGCCTCTATTTCAGCAGTAGCTTTTGGATTCTTCTTGGACCGTCGTCCAGCAGTTAGGAGGTTTTTAAGTACCGCCAAAAGATACGGACTATGGGTTGTCATAACAATCTGGCTATCAATGTGATTTCGCATCAAGGCGATGATGTGCATGAGGTGTTTCTGGGTTGTTGGATGAAGGTGTGCTTCGGGTTCTTCAATCACGCGAAAAATCATCTCATTGTAAAGCATACTCATGAAAGCATCTTGTAGGATTCGAATGAGATTTTGCTGTCCTGTCGATGCGTTTTCTAAAAAAGTTGTGTTCTCACCCGTTGGGTGCGAAAAAAGGCGGGATTGAGAAATTTTGTCTATTGTTTCATATTCACCGTTTAAAATGAGGGAAATCTTCTTAAGCAAGAATTCCATTATCGGCTTATCGACTTCTTCTGATTCCTCCTCAATCCTTTCATCAAAAAGGCTCCGAAAGTTCTGTGTGCTAAAGGTATCAAGAAATTCTTCATTTTTTTCCAAAAAGCGTGCGATGAGATGAAGATTGGCACGTGAACGGGTTGCAGCGCGCGTGTGAAGATCGCTTTTTATCCCACCATAGAAGATTCTTTTAAGGGCATCTGGATAGTTGGCAGCGATATTCCTATCCGCAGGGATGAAGAGACTGTCACGATGTTTACCGGCTAATTTCTCGGTGATGTCACTCATTCCGATCGCCATATTCAAAATATAATGGAACTGATCGGTGTTTTTATTTTTCTGAGGCTCATCCGCTGACGCCACATCTGTTTCTTCGGGGGCGTTGGGTTCCGTTGTAACACTGTGAGACTGTTTTATGTCAACACTGTTCAGTTTCTCCAGTAAGTTGTAACAGAGGTCTTCAACTTCGTCCATAACAGCAGGTAATTCGATATGAAGCGTTTCCTCATCAGTTAACGTCAGTCTGATGGCACTTTCTGCTGTATAGTAGTAAGTGATCTCAAACGGTTTTGTCGTTTCTACTTCTTCTACAGTCGATTTTTGTTCGTCGATGTCTTTGCTTTTTACACTGTTTTTGCTTGAGGATTTCCCCAGATTTGGAAACTCTGTGACATCGCCAAAGAACTCTCGGAACTTACGGGCAATTTGTGTGCGAAATATTATTGACAGTTCTTGTCCAGGCGTTTTCAAATGTTCTGGTGGGTAGGAATTAATGTGTCTGATGTATTGGCGGAAGTCGCGGATTAACTCTTGAAAAAGGTAAAGTAACTTCGCGAGAACACTTTTCCCGCTGGCGGTTTCACCAATGAAAACCACCAAGGTTTTGTCCATATTGATTTCTGCTTCACGGATATTTATAAAATTTTTGACAACCAGTTTAGGCATGAAGCCTCCAGAAAGGGGTAGGGTATTGCTTACGAACCGATTGAATGACCGGTTTCCAAGCGAAATAACAGGCAATCTTTCGGACAACACGCTATCGCGTGGCTGCCGAGTGGTTAACCAGGAATCTGTGTCCATCCCCGGCTTGTCCGGATTGCATCAATGGCGATTTGATAACGCCAACCATCTTGAAAGGTCAGATACGGTTCGTGTGGACGGTTCCCAATATCCGCGAGAAAGTCTCGAACGAGTGCGACCCATTTGTTTTGGATATCGTCACCAATGCGCGGTAGTTCATCGGTGAGTCGTTTCGGCACGGGCAATTCTTCAGCCGTATCGTCGATATTTTTAGGGGTTATTTGCGGGTCCATATTGTACAGCATAATCGGAGACAAAATATGTCTGCCTTGCCCGACAAGCGTCCCGTTGCTGCCGTAGAAATACCAACCGCCGATGGGTGTCTGTGTTGGCACACCCGGATGCGTACGCATCGTCACCAAGATTTTTCGTGAAGACTTCGTCTGTTTAATGGGGTCCGTCGCCATCGAAAAAAGTGCCGAAAAATCGTTCTCCGCATCGCATACGCGCGACGCAAATTTGGATGCCTCTTCGACCGTGAGTTCCTTACGGGACCACACTCGAAAGTCGCGGATTTCCGGCACGACAGGGCTTCTCTGATAACTGCCTTGGCTTCACCTATAGCGGAGACGACTTTCATGCCTGTCATCCGTTCCAGCATACCGAGTCGGTGTGTGAGACCATTGTTCAGGATGCCGCCACCGTGTGCTAATGAATTCATCCAATTCCACGGTTTTACCATCTCGGAGGTGGTGCCGTTTGAAATCCGACGGGTATATCCGATGTCAACTTCTTTTAATTCACCTATAACTTTTTCCTGTGTGAGCAGCTGGCGCATATAAGCGACACTCGGATCATAAAGATGTGTTGCCGCGAAGCCGTGCTTCAGCCCTGTGTCTTTGATGAGATTGTAGATGTCTCCTGCTTCTTCGGCTGTGAGTGCTAAGGGTTTTTCGCTAATGATATGGCATCCGAGGTCTACTGCAAGTTCAATAACCTCGGTCCGCAAAATAGCGGGAGTTGTGAGGGCGACGATATCTGGTTTGTGTTTTAAGAGGCTTTTACGCCAATCGGTTGAAGCCTCAGTTACGCCTAATCGAGAGGCAACTTTTTGCACGATATCTGGTTTGCGAGCACAGATAGCCAAGACTTCAACACCGTAGTGTTGGAACGCTTTTGTGTGTCCTTCAGCTGACCAGCCAGCACCAACAACAACTGCTTTTAATTTTTTCATCAATCCCCAAGTTTAATCGACGCACTGCTTAAGAAACGATGTCTCTTGGGGAAATCCGCAGGGAACGCCCAAGTAAAAACATATCACCAGTAGGGGCGAGGTAACCTCGCCCCTACAAATAATTCCGCAACAAATAGGCGCGCTTACGAAGCGCGCCTAAAAGACTGTTTCAGGCTATGCCAAGAGTTCGCTGACAATGCGCGCTTCTTCCTCAACGCCTGTTAATCGGTGGTCAAGCCCTTGGAACTTAAAGGTTAACCGCTTGTGGTCGATGCCGAGCAGGTGGAGAATCGTAGCATTTATATCCCGAGCAGAAACAGGGTCTTTGACGATATTGTAACTAAAGTCATCGGTTTCGCCATGAACGATACCACCCTTTATGCCGCCGCCAGCCATCCAGCGTGTAAAGCATTTCGGATGATGGTCACGCCCATAGTTATCGGGACTGAGTTTGCCTTGGCAATAAACGGTTCGTCCGAATTCACCGCCCCAAGCGACTAAGGTTTCGTCCAGCATACCGCGTTGTTTCAAATCTTTGACAAGTGCAGCTGAGGGTTGATCGATATCGCGAGCCTGATTGCGGATGTTCTTCGGGAGTTCCCCGTGCTGATCCCAGCCACGGTGGAAAACTTGAACGAGGCGGACATCGCGCTCCATCATCCGGCGGGCAAGAATACAGCAATTGGCGAATGTGCCAGGGGTTTTGACCTCAGGTCCATACATTTCTAAAACATGCTCAGGTTCCTGAGACAAATCCGTTAGTTCAGGGACACTCGTCTGCATACGAAATGCCATTTCATATTGTGAGATACGGGCATGCGTTTCGGGATCGCCTATTTCCTCGTAGAGTTCCTTGTTAAGTTCAACAAGGGTATCTAACATCTGTTTCCTTGTCTTTTCATTCATCCCTTCCGGGTTCGAGAGGAACAAGACAGGGTCGCCTTGGCTGCGAAGGAGTACGCCTTGATGTTCCGACGGGAGGAAACCGGAGCCCCAAAGTCGATTATAGAGTGCCTGTGCACCCTTCGGACCACTCCATGTGGCGTTCATCACAATGAAAGCGGGCAAATTTCTGTTTTCACTGCCGAGTCCATAACTCAACCAAGCACCAAGACTCGGTTTGCCCGGACTTTCATCGCCGGTACAGAAGAAGGTGATAGCAGGATCATGGTTAATCGCATCGGTGTGTACCGTCTTGATAATCGCGAGATCTTTCGCTATGGATCCAGTGTGGGGTAGCAGTTCGCTAATCCATGCACCGTCGCCACCGTTATCATACTTCTTGAATTCAAATATGGAGGGGGCGATCGGGAACTTGTCCTGTCCTGATGTCATTGTTGTGAGGCGTTGACCCATCCGGACGGATTCTGGGAGATCCGTATCGAACCATTTCCCCATATTCGGTTTATAGTCGTAGAGATCCAGTTGGGAGGGTGCGCCGGACATGAATAAGTAGATAGCACGTTTTGCTTTCGGGGCAAAATGCGGTAGTTCTGGAAGACCACCGAATCTCGGTTTTGCTTGACTTTCAAGTGCATTGACAACGGCATTCGGTAGCAGTGAGGCAAGTGCCGCACCGCCGAGACCTGACGCACATTTACCAAAGAATTGGCGCCGGGTTTCAAGTTTCAAATATTCCTTAATTGGGTCCATTATCTATCTCCTTGCTTAGCAGTTGTCAGCCTATTGGCTTTCTGTTTTCGGCGTGCGGCGATTGCGTATTACTTTCTGTCAAAAACCGCTCTGGCGGACCACTGACTGCCGAGAGCCGATGGCTGACGGCTACGCTACCCTTTGTTCAAGACTTCATCCAGGTTGAGAATCAGGTTAGCAATCATTGTCCATGCCGCGACTTCGACTGCATCTAAAGTTTCATCAGGTGGCGATTCACCGACAGCAATTAACGCTTTGGCTGCTTCCGGGTCCGCCTCCAACTCCTGATAGTGGGCTTGGAACGTCTTCAATAACAGTGCTTCCTCCTTCGGCTTCGGAAGACGGGCTGTTGCCATCTCAAAGATGTAGGCGATACGCGCTTCTGGTGTTTCGCCGCCTTCCTTAATGGCGCGCTCTGCGAAAGCACGAGCCGCTTCAAAGAACTGTGGATCGTTCATCAGCATTAACGCCTGCATCGGTGTATTGGTACGTTCACGACGGATTGTACAAGCTTCACGTGACGGCGCGTCCAGAATGTTCATCTGTGGCGGCGGCGCGGTACGCTTCCAGAATGTATAGAGGCTCCGGCGGTATACCTTATCCGCACCAGTATCCTGAACGAATGTGTCAGTATTAGATCCGCTAAACCCTACGGCTTTCCAGAGTCCATCCGGTTGTGGCGGTTTGACGCTCGGACCCCCAATTTTAGTATACAACAAGCCGCTGAGGGCGAGAGCGTTATCACGCACAATTTCAGCATCAAGTCGATACCTTGGCGCACGCGAAAGCAGCACGTTGTCAGCATCGCGTTCCAATTTTTCTGGTGTAACCTGTGCGCTCTGCCGATACGTTGCCGAAGTAAGCATCAGTTTGAGCATTGTTTGCACGTCCCAACCGGAAGCAATAAATTCAGTTGCGAGCCAGTCAAGAAGTTCCGGATGCACCGGTGGAATGCCTTGTGTGCCAAAATCCTCCGCTGTTCTCACAATTCCAGTGCCAAAGACGTTTTGCCAGTAACGGTTAATCGCGACACGGGCGGTAAGTGGATGTTCCGGTGAAAGCAACCACTTCGCAAAACTGAGGCGGTTCGGCGCTGCATCTTCTGGCATGGCTGACAGCACTGACGGGGTTTGTGGATAAACCTGTTCCTCCCGATGCTGGTATTCACCGCGTGCTAAGACGTAGGCACCTCTCGGTTCCTCTCGCTCTTGCATGACAAGCGTAGTTGTTACCGAAGCATCGAGTGTGTTCCGCTTCCCTTGAACTTCTGATAAGTCAGCAAAAAGTGTTTGCAAGTCTGCGAAGGCACGCTTGGAATTTTCGTTGATGTTCTTATCTGGTGTGATGTTCTGCCTGTAGAAATCTCTGATCAGTTCCATCTGTGCGGTTTCGCGTTCACCACGCGGCATGCCCGCAATATCAACAATATTTGCTGGAACCATCGGTGGCGCGCTTTCCATACGGAAGTAGAAACCGGAGGGACCCGAGTAATTGACGACTTTCAGGAGCAGTGTATTGTTACCGGGCTTGAGATTGACCTGCACCTGTTCTTGGTCGGCAACCGCATCTCGCTGAACGTTTTTGGCAAGGAGTTCCGTGCCGTTCATCCACACCTTCAAGGCATCGTTGCTTCCGATGTACAGAAGTGCTTTCTGTTGCGTAACAGAGGTTATGGTCCGGGAGAGGTAGGTGGCACTGTTCTCGCCAACGATATCGTTATGCACCTGTTCGTCAACCCAATGCGTCTGCTTCTCCCATTTGATGGTTTTACCGTTCACCTCAAATGTATCGCCCGTGTTGACATTTTTCGTTTCAGGTTCGTGGACTTGATAGAAAGCGAGATTACCGTGCTCAGCAGTGAACGGACCGGCGGAATGCCAGTCACCTAAGGTAATTTTGGAACCGATGGGGTAAATCGTTGTGGTATCCGTAAGAGCAAGACGGAATCGTCCAAGTTGCTTGTGCCGCAAATCGTATTCGTGCTTGAGGCGAACTTTCAATCTACCGCCCTCCATTCCAAAAGGTGCGGCGACAAGGAAGATGGCTTGCCGATTTTCACTCTGTCTGTCAAGTGCCCATCCAGTTTCTGGCTTGTCATCAATCGCATTTGCAACGACACCATCAAGATTGTTTTCCCCGAGTGCTTGCTCGTGGTCTGCCCAGGCATGCACGACTTGGATACGTGTCCATGGATCGTCGGGGTCGGTGCTTTCAGTCTCATTTTCTGCTTCTGCCCACGCTTCGCCTGTTGATTCGCTTTCCGTTTGCACTTCGGCATTGGTCCCGACGGTAGGCGTATTTTCCGCCTGTGCTTCAGCATCAGCATCGACAGTGCTTCCGGTCTCCGCTTGCGTTTCAGCACTAACCTCGGTATCGATGTTTTCCGCTTCCGGAGATGCCTCGTTATCTTCTGCGGGTGGAGCAATGAAGATCGAGAAATCCGTCAAAACAACATTGCCGTTATCACTCCTACCGAACCCACTTTCCGGCAGGGACTCGTGTGTGAGACCTTCTAAACGAACCGCACTCCATTGGTTTCCGGGTGGTATTTCGATAATAACCTCGTAGGTCTCTTGTTCAGGGTTGGTGCCACTGACTAATATGGAGTTGTCCTCTAAAACTTCGAGTGTCGCGCCGCCTTTTGAAGAGAGCGAGGTCGGTTTCAGCGTCGTCCAGTGCGGTATCCTATTTTCCCAAGCGATTTGCGTCGCATCTATTTCTGGGATAGGAGATTTCGTCTGCGCGTCGAGTTCAGCAATCTGTTCATCAAATGCGTCGAGTTCGGCTTCCTGCTCCGGGGTCGGCAACTTCACAACAGGGGGAGAATCCTTGCGGTTGCCATCCATAGCCTTTTCGGTAATATTGTTGAAATAGGCGTAAAGTTGATAGAATTCCTTCTGCGTAATCGGATCGTATTTATGATCGTGGCACTGCGCGCACCCGACAGTTAATCCCATCCAGACAGTAGAGGTCGTGTCGGCTCTGTCAATCGCGTATTGGACATAGTATTCCTCATCAATCGAACCGCCTTCACTGGTCGTGACATGGCATCTATTAAAACCTGTAGCGATCTTTTGTTCGAGCGTTGGTTCCGGCAAAAGATCACCCGCTAACTGCTCAATCGTGAACTGGTCAAACGGCATGTTTTTATTGAATGCCTCAATAACCCAATCACGGTAGGGCCACATTTCACGGTAGTTATCTAAGTGGAGTCCGTGCGTGTCGCCGTATCGTGCGACATCTAACCAGAAGCGTCCAAGATGTTCGCCGTATTCCGGTTTTGCCATGAAAGCATCAATAACTTTTTCGTAAGCGTCGGGGGAATCATCTGCGAGGAATTGATGAATTTCCTCACGCGTCGGTGGTAAGCCAGTGAGGTCAAAACTTAAACGTCGAATGAGGGTTCGTTTATCGGCTTCGTTTGCAGGCTGTAAGTCTTCTTTTTCAAGGCGTGAAAGTATGAACGCATCAATGGGGTTTCGTACCCAATCCCCGTTCTTGACACCTGGTAGCATTGGGCGGACTGGTGTCGTGAACGCCCAGTGCTCTTCCCAGTTCGCTCCTTCGCGAATCCACTGTGTAACCGCTTCAATTTGTCCCGGCGTCAGCGTCTTATTGAAGTCCGCTGGTGGCATGCGGTAATTATCAACATTGGAGATGATGCGAAGATGGAGTTCACTCTCTTCCGGTTTACCGGGAACGATTACTGGGTATCCGCTCGGTTCAGAGAACGCTCCTGCTTTCGTATCAATTCGCAGGTTCGCCTGCCGACTCTTTGCATCTGGTCCGTGGCAAGCATAGCAGTTATTTGAAAGAATTGGGCGGATGTCAAGGTTGTAATTAAGAGGGGTTTGTGGTGTGTCACTCTGTTCCGCGGGCACAGTGTGAAGTCCTAATACGGCGAGACAGAAATATACCAACAAGGTTCCCATTAGTGGAATCGTGTTTTTAGCAGTCTTCACTGGTATTCTCTCCCTTTTCAGCGTTGTAGACAGCAGTTTGCAAGTTGGCTAATCATCGTAAAGGGCAAGCGGCAACTTGTTATAACAGAATTAGCAATTGTGACGCAGAATTTGTCAAAAGGTTTAGCAATTTGCCTATAATTTTACGGTGAGGTTACTTTTTTGTCAAATATTTCCCGCTCTGATTGTCAGCGTCTTGTTTGTGCGAAATCGTAAAGAGAAGTCCTACTGTGCCGCAATCTTCTCGAAGATGATAACATGTTGCCACGGCAAGTCATCAAGTGTTTCTACCCAAACAAGCGGATGGGGTGTCGCCTCCTTAATCACCTGCAACTCACTCATCTTGTGCAGACGCTTGATTGGAACACTCCGGTCTTCGGCGCGGTATTCGACAAAAGTGACCCTACCACCCGTTTTAAGCGCACGACAAATATTCTGCATCATCTCATACGGATGCGAAAACTCATGGTAAACATCCACCATAATCACTAAATCCACTGATTCTGGCGGCAACTTCGGGTCGGTAATGGTACCCAGAACCCCCTTGACATTCGTGATTCCCGACTCCGCCATTTTTTCAGCAAGTAAGTCGAGCATTTCCTGCTGAATGTCTACGCCGTAGACGGTGCCTGTTTCACCGATTTTCGGAGAGATACGCCGAGCGATGTAACCCGTGCCGACACCGATATCTGCTACGACATCACCTTCTTTGAGTTTCAGCAACTCGACGAGGACATTCGGCATCTCTTCGTGTTCACGCTCGGGACGTTCCAACCATTCCGCACCTTGATGCCCCATCACGCGAGAAATTTCACGCCCCATGTAGAATTTGCCGATGCCGCTTCGGCTGGGAGTCCTCTGTTTGTAGATTGTACTCGCTGGACGCGTAGGATCGGTTTCTGATTGCGATTCGCCGTATGGTCCTGTTGCTGCATGATTCAGTATAAGCAACGCGCCTACAATGCTTAGGAGAATTTTTGGGGTTTTCGGAGACCTACAGTGTACCCCTACGACTTTCTGGTGTTTCCTGAGCATACGGTCTACCACCTTCCAAGATAGAGTGCCCGATTTTCCATTGGCATCGGCACTCGAATTCCCTGCTGCCGTTGTGAGTCAACAATTGCGAAAACCATCTCAGTGCTTCGGTGTGCGAGGTGTATGTTGCCTTGCGTTTCGGTATCGGTTTCGATCGCCTCGACGATGTCCTCAATGCAACCGACGGTGCCGCTTTTCCGTTCATAGGGTGGAAATTGCGCTTCTAAAATCTCGTTAAACTGCCCTTGCCGTTTGCGGAGGTAAAAACCGAGTCCATTATTGAGTGCACGAACCGTGCCTTTACTACAATTCACCTCAAATTCGTAAGCAGTACCGGGAATACTGATGCCGTTAATACCGTTCTGAAAACGGATGAATCCCATCACGATACTGGGATCGGTTTCGGTCCGGTTGTCCGCAAAGTCAGCATCGTCAACAGCAACGTTGCCTTGGACGTATTCTATTGGAGAGTCGCTTGCCAAGAAAAGAAGCATATCCGCGGCGTGTGTGTATCCCCAGAGGGCAGAACCTCCGCTATAAGCGATGATAGAACGTCTTTCACCAAGCTCACCACTTTCGAGGATCTCGCGCATTTTGATGTAACCAGGCGTGAAGCGCCGCTGCGTGCCGAGGTTGAACTTGACGTTGTATTTTTCGCAGACCTCCACCATCGCATCTGCCTCTTCCATAGAGGCACAGAGCGGTTTATCGCAATAGATACCCTTCACGCCGTTTTCCGCTGCGAATTGCGTGATATCGGCATGGTTACCGGGGCGTGTAGCGATACTGACAATATCCGGTTTCTCTGCGACGATCATCTCACGATAGTCTAAGTAGTACTTCGGGATATCCCATTTGTCGCAAACGTATTGTGCCTTCTCTTCGACGACATCTGCGGCGGCGACAATGTCTGTCTGTTCAAAAGCGGTATACCCCGCGGCGTGCGAGTAGGGCAATGCACCGTGAGGTGTCGCACCGACCTCTTCATCAATTGTGCCACCCATTCTACCACAACCAACAATGCAAACACGATATTGACTCGCTTCCATTTTTTAATTATTCCTTGCGGTTAAACAACGTGCGTTTGGGCTTTGATGTGCGTTTCTCAAATCTGAAGAAAGGGAAACGCCCTATCAAAAACCCCTATCAAAAACCCTGCACCGTTGTAGCAGGCTACGGATTTGGTAGAAAGACGAAAATTGTTTTAACCCGTAGCGGGTTCTATTAGAAATACCTTAAACGCTTAACTCTACAACATCTTGTTTAACAATTTCTTTCGTATGGCCGTAAGATGCCGTTTGCACGAGTTCCTGAACTTCAGGTGTTAACCGGTTGACGATTGTCTCCGGTAGACTTTGCTTGCCATCGTATTGTGGACGATAACGGAGAATCAGGAAACGTCTATCGCGGTCCTTAGGTCTCCACTGCAAAACGCCGTGTGTCAACAGTTCAGAGATCACGAGAAAGTCACCCGCTTTAGGCGTGAGATTGGTGAAAACATCATCGGGTTCGGGATCAATGCCGTCGGGTCCTGGGGTGAGGAGGTCTTCAGGTCTCTCGAATTTGCTCTTATGCGAACCGGGGATAACAACAAGCCCGCCGTCGCCGGGCTGCACATCTGTCAAATAGAAGAACGCCACGAAATCATTGCAGTAGATTTGGCTATTCTGCACCTCGTAGCGAGTTGACCACTGTCGTCCCTCACGTGCGCAGTGCAAACCTGACGGATTTGTCCCCATAGGTTGCCTGTCCGGGTTGTGCTGTTCGAGTGTGAGAGTGCCAGTAACAAACCGGGGTTTATCAAAGGTAAACTCTTTGATAAGCGGCCAGATAGCGGGATGCACTGTCATCGCTTCAAGACACCGGTCGAAGGCGAATCCGTGTTCATATCTCCCACCCTTGCCGGGCTCTAATTCACGCGGACGCGTCGTAAATCCTTCGGGACGTTCATCAAGCGGTGTATGAATATACCGATCCACAGCCTCTTGTGCCTCTGTCAGGGCATCACCTTGGACTGCCCCCTTGATGTGTAAATAACCTGTAACGTCAAACAGATAACGTTGTTCTGGTGTCATCTTTACTCCTGTTAGGTTAGCTGGACATGTTCGCTTTTGGCAATGTTCTTGATATGCGTATAGGATGCGGATTGCGAAAGTTCAAGGGTTTCAGGGGAAAGCCGCTTCATCACCTCAGGTGGAAATGGATCCCTGTTTCCCCTGCCGTCTTGGAAGAACTGTGTTTTGTAACGCAAGATGAGAAACCGCCGATACCGCTCTTTCGGTTTCCAAATGAGGACCCCATGCGTCAGCAGTTCGGACAGGACAATGGCATCGCCAGCACGCGCTGTCACATTAACTAACGCCGGATGGAGTTCATCGGGTGGATCCTCCGGATCGGGAAAGAATATCCCCTCTGGGCGTTCAAAGTTTGCTTTATGGGAACCCGGTAGGGCAACTAAGCCGCCATCGCCGGGGTGGACATCAGCGAAATAGAAAAAGACAACAAAGTCGTTGCAGTGAATCTGTCCATCCTTGACAGCATAGCGGCGTGTCTGCCATCCACAATCTTCACGAGCACAGTGCAACTTGCCGATAACCTGATCGTGCTCTGGTCCCTTGGCAACGAGGCTGCCTCGGTTAAAACGGGGCTTATTATCGGTAAGTTCCTTCACAATTGGCCACGTTTTCGGATGAAGTGTGAGTGCCTCAAGCGATTTGTCGAACGAAAAGCCGTTGGAATAGCCGCCACCGCCGTAACTAATACCGGGCGGAAGCTCGTCTTGTGGTGTTTGGACGCATCGCTCGACGGCATCCTGAGTGTTTTTCAATTCTTCATCGCTGAGGACGTTTTTAAGGTGGATATACCCCGTTAAGTCAAAAAGGTATCGCTGTTTGGGTGTCATGTGCCCTCTCCGTCTATAATTGATGTATGTTGAAAACTCCACCGATCGTTCGCACGAGAATTATACGAGCGATTCCAGTTTTTGTCAAATGTTTTTTCTCAGACGCAGTGCCGTTCGGTTTTCCATTTTCGTCTCGTCTGGTTTCTTCGCTTCGCTGACGAGGTTTGCAACCCCACTTACAAATAACTGAAAGCCGAATACACTTGCGAGTTGCTCCTTTCTATAGTAAAATGTCTAAAAACGATACAGAGGTTATGTATGAAACTCGGATTTGTGAGTGCAATTTTGCCGGAGCAGACGTTGGCACAGGTCGTCCAATTCGCGGCTGATACCGGTTTCGATTGTGTCGAATTGATGTGCTGGCCCAAAGGGAAAGCGGAACGACGTTACGCAGGGGTTACCCATATTGATGTAGCGGAACTTTCCGATGCAGAAGTCGATGGCATCCTGCAATGTGTCTCAGATGTGGGGATAACAATCAGCGGCTTAGGCTACTACCCGAACCCACTGACACCTGACGAAACGGAAGCGGCTATCTATAGCGAACACCTCAAAAAACTGATTCTGGCGGCGGAACATCTGTCGGTAGACATTGTAAACACCTTCATTGGCAGAGATCAGACACGCACGATAGATGAGAATTGGCACCGCTTTAAGCAGGTATGGGAGCCTTTAATCCAATTCGCTGCCGACCATGGTGTCCGCATCGGAATTGAGAATTGCCCCATGTTTTTTACAGAAGACGAATGGCCCGCTGGTCAAAACCTCGCTTATTGTCCCGCAGTTTGGGAACGGATGTTTGAAGAGATCCCTTCCCCTAACTTCGGGCTTAACTTCGATCCGTCCCATTTTATATGGCTCCAGATGGATTACCTAAAACCGATCGCCAATTTTGCCGATCGAATCTTCCACGTGCATGCGAAGGATGTGAGGTTAGACAGAGCAAAACTTGACGAGGTGGGTATTCTTGCAACGCCTTTGTCGTATCATATGCCGAAACTACCGGGATTAGGCGATGTCGATTGGGGCAACTTTTTCTCCGTCTTGAGCGATACAGGGTATGATGGGGCGGTCTGCGTTGAAGTAGAGGATCGAGCTTATGAGGAGACGTTGGAGACGCGGCAACGTTCTTTACGCCAAAGCCATATCTACCTGAGGCAGTTCATAGGATAAATCTGACGCTGTAGGTGTTCATGGATGGAACTCCAATACTTGACTTCATTGCCTTACGGATATCTATAGTATAGCACCAAAAACTAAGCCCGTACGCGAAGCGAAGGGGTTTTTGCTTGGGCGTTTCTTCTAGATCTACGCAAAGAAAGATGAAATCTAAGACTCACCTGACCGAATCGCAAGGTAAATTGGAAAACTGGTTGGACACAGAATGTGCAACACTGGAGCAATCTGGCTTGCTTCGCCATCTTCGTACCGTCAGGAGTGCCCCAACAGGGACAA
The DNA here is from genome assembly GCA_026713385.1 of Candidatus Poribacteria bacterium. Lineage (GTDB taxonomy): Bacteria > Poribacteria > WGA-4E > WGA-4E > WGA-3G > WGA-3G. The sequence goes on from JAPOOP010000495.1 coordinate 15,430, forward strand.
TTAATCTTGATGGCAGGGATGTCGTGCTGCTCGGTTCAAACAACTATTTGGGGTTAAGCACACATCCGAAGGTTATCGCCGCCGCTGTTGAGGCGACACGGACTTTCGGCACAGGCGCAAGTGGTTCACGCCTCATTTCCGGGAATAGCGAACTCTACACAACTTTGGAAGCGAATCTTGCGGAGGCAAAGGGAACTGAAGCCGCACTTGTTTTCAGCTCTGGTTATGCCGCCAATACGAGTGTGATTCCTGTGCTGGCAGGGGAGGGTGATGTCGTCTTAAGCGATGCGCTTAACCATGCCAGTATCATAGACGGATGTCGTCTCAGCCGTGCCACCAAAAAAGTCTATCAGCACTGCGATGTAGAACACCTCAAAGCCTTGCTATCAGAATCTACTGCATTTCGGCGGCGACTCATCGTGACAGACGGCGTTTTCAGCATGGACGGCGATATCGCACCCTTACCCGATATTTGCGATCTCGCTGCAGAGCACGATGCAATGGTGCTGGTAGATGACGCTCACGGATTTGGTGTATTAGGAAAGGATGGAGGCGGCACCGTCGCACATTTTGGGTTGGAAGGGGAAGAGATTATTCAGATGGGCACGCTCAGCAAGGCAGTTGGGGCACTTGGTGGATATATCGCGGGGAGTCATGCCCTGATTGAGCTGCTTATTAATCGTGCCCGGGGTTTCATCTTTACAACAGGACTCCCCCCGGCGACGTTGGCTGCTGCAAATGCAGCACTTGACCTCATCCGATCTGCACCCGAACTACGGCAACGCTTGTTCTCGCATGCGAAACGCCTCAAAACAGCACTAACTGAGTTAGGTTATA
>JAPOOP010000605.1 GCA_026713385.1 Candidatus Poribacteria bacterium
AAGGAGTGTTATAATGTCAAAACGGATTAAAATCGGGATTATTGGATGTGGTATGATAGCCGGTTCACATGTCAACGGGTATCTCGCACATCCACAGCACGCCGAAATCGTTGCTGTTTGCGATACAGTAGAAGCGAATGTAAAGCGACGACATGCGGAAGTCCTCTCCGGTGCAGCGTCGCGCGCGGAAGCCGCAACAGCGGAAGTAGAAAAGGCAGATACAGCGGAAGCACGGGAGCAATTGAAAGCAGATGCTGCACTCTGGGCAGAATATGCTGACAACGGTGTCAAAATCTATAGCGACTACAACGAAATGATAAGGGAATGTGATTTAGACGCGGTCAGCCTTGCTCTACCGCCGTTTGTCCACGAACCCGCTACAGTCGCAGCTGCGCAAGCTGGAATGCACGTCTTCTGCGAAAAGCCGATGGCGCGTACGGCAACAGAGGCGAGAAATATGCGGGATGCCTGTGATGCCGCTGGTGTTAAACTCGCATACCAGAGCGGCGGCACCTGCCTTGATCCGACCAGTTATGCTATTCGGGACTATGTTACCTCTGGGAAACTCGGTGATGTTTATTACGGTAGACTGACCAGTTACCGTGTCCGCGGCAGACCGAATGTGGATATGTTCGGTTACGGCAGATGGTTCCTCCATTCTGTTTACAGTGGTGGCGGTACTATATATGACACAGGTGTCTACCTCATCAACCGTTCCATCTATCTCCTCGGTTCACCGCAGCCCGCCACAATTAGTGGCATTGCCTATCGTGGGATGCTCCCTGAATACACAGGTGAAGAGATTAACGACGTTGAGGAGCACGTATCTGTGTTCGTCCGGTTCACCAACGGGATGTCGTTCACATACGAGAACGGCTGGTCGAGCAATATGGCAGGTCAACCCCAAGGTATCTTCATTTTCGGCTCTGAAGGTTCGTTTAGCAACGATAAGCTTTTCCTTGAAAAAGGGGAATGGGATACCGATGATCAGGGCAATCGCAGACGTTATCAAGGCAATCTTGTCGAAACACCGTTAGAGCTGCCGGATACGTCCTTCCCCGATAAGTTCCGTGATTTCCTTGATGCCTGTAACAGCGATGCCCAACCTGTCAGTAATGGGGATGTCGGTCTGAAGGTTACGGAGATTATGAGCGGGGCACTCTTGTCTGCGAAGCTGGGTCGTGAAGTCAGTGTAGAAGAACTTTATGAACTGGAAGGACTCCGCGCGGAACCCATACCGGGTTGGCACATTCCGTAAGGGAGCATTCAGCGAATTTAAGGTTGACAAAGTACCCTTCAATCGGGTATTCTTTAAAAGGTGTCGTTGGGTGTGCGGACGCATATACACGTCGAACATATTACTTTACTTGAAGGAACATGAAACGGAGGATTAGATTTGAAAGGTTTTGAGTTTTTTGAACCTACCACCCTCGCGGAAGCATCTCAGCTATTTGCCCAGGAGCACACGCAACTCCTTGCAGGTGGGACGGATCTCGTTATCGGTATGAAGGCACTCACCGAAGCGCCGCAGTCCGTAATTAGTTTGCAGAAAATTCCGGGATTGGCGGGTGTTATCACAGAAGCTGATGGCAGTATTAGCGTCGGTGCCATGACGAAGGTCCGGGAGGTCGAGTTATCAGCAGATGTTCAGAAGCACCACGCTGCACTGGCAGAAGGTGCTGCAGAAATCGGCTCTATCCAGATTCGCAATCTCGCAACTATCGGCGGAAACATTGCACACGCTTCTCCCGCTGCAGATACAGTTGCTGGTCTACTTGTCGCTGACGCACAGGTTGACATCGCAAGTGCAGATGGCGAGCGGAGTGTACCAATTGACGAGCTTTTCACAGGACCGGGTCAGACCGTCTTAACACCCGGTGAGATTATCACACGCTTTCGTCTACCGAGCCCCTCGTCTGGCTCTCACTATATCAAGCATAAAATCCGGGAAGTGATGGATCTGGCGTTTATCGGTGTTGCTGCTGCTGTTAATCTGGACAACGGGACGATTACAGATGCCCGAATCGGACTCGCAGCTGTCGCGCCCACGCCGATTCGGGCGACGGAAGCAGAGAATCTCTTAAGGGGAAATGAACTTACAGAGGAACTCCTGGAACAAGCCGGTGAAGCCGCGGCAGCCGCGTCCAGCCCGATATCCGATTTACGATGCTCCGCCGAACATCGCAGAGAAATGGTTGATGTACTTACGAGACGAACCTTACAAGAGGCGGTCGCGAGGGCATAAACCCAAGTATTTGTTTACATAAAGATGCGCTGAGGCACGGAGCGTTCCGCCTCGCGTTGTACTATGGAATTATGGTGTGTAATAAAGGAGAAAAAATATGGCAAAACACCCTGTCAGTCTAACGGTCAACGGGGACGAACACGATTTACTGATTGAACCGCGCAAAACGCTACTCGCGATACTTCGCGATACGATCGGTTTGACGGGTACCAAAGAGGGATGTAGCACAGGGGACTGCGGTGCATGTACTGTTATCGTTGATGGCAAAGCCGTCACGTCTTGTATGGTGCTTGGTGTCACCGCCTCTGGCAAAGAGATTATGACCATCGAAGGTTTAGCCAGCGATGGGGAACTCCATCCTGTTCAACAAGCATTTATTAACACGGGTGGTTATCAGTGTGGTTTCTGCACCCCCGGTTTCATCATGGCATCGAAGGTACTCTTAGACGAAAATCCGGACAGAACCGAAGAAGAGTTCAGGCATGCGCTCGGCGGAAATATCTGTCGCTGTACCGGATACACAAAAATTCTTGAAGCAGTTCTGAAAGCGGCGGAAGAAGTCCGCACTACTGCATAATAACCATCAGCCATCAGTCATCGGCATTGTCCCGCAAGCCGACACGCGGCTTGCGTCAAGAGGATGCTCCTGAACCAGAAATCCTCTTCACTGATAGCCGAAAGCAGATTGCTGATAGCCAATATTAGGAGAAAACATGGCAAAGACTCATCGTGGATCAGGCATAAGGCACCTTTACATAGACCCAAATGGAAACGTCCACAACGGCGAATATAATAATGGTCGTGGCACCTGTCCGGTTTGTGAACGCACCGGCGTGAAAGTGCTTTATGAACGAGAAGTCGGCGAAGATACCGTTAAAGTCTGCAAAAAATGCAATACTGCCATTGGACGCGGTAAACTTCACCATCTCGTTGCAAGTGCATCATAGTTATCAACGGTCAGCGAGAATGGCAAAGAGGCAATCAGCAGTCGGCAGTCAGCAAGAGAAAGAAAGAAATCTCTTTGTCTTACCGATAGCCATTCTTCTGACAGCCGATAATTGATAGTCAATAAGAAAGGAGAATTAGATGTCAGAATATACTGTTGTCGGACAAACGGTCGCACGGGTTGATGCCGTCGAGAAAGTGACCGGTGCCGCCCAATACGGTGCAGATGTCCACCCTGCCGGTATGCTCTATGGCAAGATCGTCCGCAGTAAACAGGCTCACGCCAACATACTCAGTATTGACACCAGCGAAGCCGAAAAACTTCCCGGTGTCAGAGCGATCATTACGCAAGACGACGTGCCAAGTGGAAGAAGAGTCTTCGCGACGGATAAAGTCCTTTACTTGGGAGAACCGCTTGCCGCCGTTGCCGCAACCGATCCGGATATCGCCGAGGAAGCCGCTGAACTCATTAAGATTGAATACGAAGTGTTACCGGTTGTGCAAGACGTAATGGAAGCGATTAAGGCGTCGGCACCGCGCTTGCAAAGTGACGCAGCAAAGGACGGTCCCAATCGACGGGAAATCAGCGCACAAATCCGGAAACTCTCTCGCGATAAGGAGAACGACCACAGCGACGAAATTAGCAAACTTGAGGCAGCGTTAGAGGAATACCCGGATGAAGTTTACTATAACATTTCTGCCGAAAGCCATTCCGAAGCGGGTGATGTTGAGAAAGGATTCGCCGAATCCGATGTCGTTGTTGAAGATACGTATGTGATTCCGCGTGTCCACCAAACCTACATGGAACCACACGTCTCTGTTGCCAGTGCGGATTCATCCGGTAAAGTCACGGTCTGGGCATCCACGCAAGGTCCGTTCGCTATCCGTTCCGGTATTGCTGGGACTCTCGGTATCCCGTTGACACAAATCAACGTCATCGGCACAACGATGGGCGGTGGTTTTGGGGGTCGTTTTGGTGTCATCATTACGCACGTTCCAGCCGTGCTGCTTTCGCAGAAAACAGGGCGTCCAGTCCGTGTCCAGATGACGCGTGAAGAGGAATTCATTGATGGTAGACCAGCACCGGGATGTGTTATTAAAATCAAGACAGGTGCTACAAACGACGGACAGATCCTGGCCCGGGAAGCACTCGCCTTTTGGGATTCCGGTTCCGTCTCCGGGGCATCGATCGGTAGCACGATTCGAGTCCGTGGGGTCTACAAAATTCCGAATCTCAAGGTAGACGCTTATGGCGTTCACACCAACAAATCTGGTACAGCTGCCTATAGGGCACCCGGTGCCCCGCAAGCCATTTTTGCAGGTGAATCCCAACTCGACGAAATTGCTGATCGCATCGGCATGGATCCCGTTAAATTCCGTCTGATGAACATGCGCGAGGAAGGTGATCCTGTCCCCGCAGGTGCAAACGAACCGAAAGTGGGCTACAAAGAGACTTTGGAAGCCGTCGCAGATGCCGCTGGATGGTGGGATCGGGAAGCTGGCGAGAACCAAGGTTGGGGTGTTGCTGTTGGAGATTGGACGAACGGCTGTGGACCCGGTGGTGTTTATGTTTCTGTCCATGAAGACGGTAGTGCCCGTATCTTCCACGGGTCTATGGACATCACTGGAACGGATACTATGATTTCACAAATCACCGCCGAAATTTTGACGATACCGTATGAAAGCGTTACAATTCGGCGCGGTGATACAGATTCCGCACCGTATTCTACCGGTTCAGGTGGAAGTGTTGTCACCTTCACAATGGGCAACACCGCAAAATTGGCGGCGGAGGACGCTCACCGACGGATTCTTGAGCTCGCCTCAGAGCGACTTAATATGAATGTGGATAACCTTGAACTCAAAGATGGTGCTGTCCATGTTATCTCCGCAGACCCGCCGAAATCGATTTCGTTAGGTGAACTTGCGGCATATAGCTTGTCCACAACCGGTGGTCCTATCGTTGGAAAAGGTTCCTTTGCCCGACAAGCAAGCACACCGGCACTCGCGGCGCAGATAGCAAAAGTTGAAGTAGATCCCGACACCGGCAGAACGAGGGTCCTCAAACTTGTGGCTTCACAAGATGTCGGCTACGCCATCAACCCGATGGCAGTTGAAGGACAAATCGAAGGTGGCACGGTGCAGGGGTATGCATGGGCAATGATGGAAGAGATGCAGTACGGCGAAAACGGTAACATCAATCCCGGTTTTGTCGATTACCGCGTCCCAACCTCAGCAGATCTCCCAACGGTCGAGTCTGTCATTGTTGAAGTGCCTGCACCCAATGGTCCCTATGGTGCCAAAGGTGTTGGTGAACCCCCTATCACGCCAACATTGGCAACGATGGCAAACGCTGTCAAAGATGCCATCGGTGTGCGGATTACCGAATTGCCGATCAAACCGGAGAAGGTTGTTGAAGCATTGAAGAGCAATGGACACTAATCCGATGTCTATCTTGTAAGGTGACGAAAATTAGCAGTAGCGTGGCTTCTCGCGCTGCTGCTAATGTGTTTGAAATGAGGTCATGATACATAACACTGATGAACAAGCAACACAGAAGAATATTAGAAGCGATCTTTGCACAACCAACCTCAGGTAACATCAAATGGAGAAATGTAGAATCTTTGTTAAAAACCTTAGGTGCTGTCCTAACAGAACGTGCGGGTTCGAGGGTCTCTGTATCGCTTAATGATCACGTTATCGTATTTCATAGACCACACCCAAGTCCAAATATGGATAAAGGGGCAGTCAGAGATCTACGAAAGTTTCTCCAAAGGTCGGGGATTACACTATGATCGAGTACAAAGGTTATATCGGAGTCGTTGATTTTGATCCGGAAATAGACCTCTTTCATGGAACTGTGATCAACACACAAGATGTGATTACATTCTATGGAGCCTCCGTAACCGAACTTCGGGCAGAGATGCAGAAGTCACTTGAGGTTTACTTTGAAGTCTGCGAAGAACAAGGAAAAATACCAGATAAACCTTTCTCAGGGACACTCACGATCGAAACAACCCCTGAGTTGTACAGTCGGATTGCATTGAACGCAGAGCGTCGTCAATTAGAAATAGATGTCTACCTTCAAGAGGTCTTAGAGAAGGTTGTTTCGGCAGATTAGTACAATATCTGTAGGAAATACGGCAGGAACTGCAAAATGTAGCAAAGGTGGCTTTTATGTTGGGCGAAATTAGAAACGAACGCGGTGAACGCCTCGATTACTCCTTTCACGAAGGCGAAGGCGACAGAATTGTGGTGATTGGACACGGAGTCACTGGCAACAAGGACAGACCTGCACTCGTCGCTTTGGCAGAGGGGCTTGCTGAGGCTGGCATTTCTGCGCTGCGCTTCTCCTTCTCCGGCAACGGTGATTCGGAGGGGGCATTTACGGATTCCACTATCACAAAAGAGGTGGCAGACCTCGGAAATGTCATTGACGCGCTTGATGGATACAACGTCTGCTACGTAGGACATAGCATGGGCGGTGCGGTTGGCGTACTGCGTGCTTCCACGGATGAGCGTATCCAACTACTTGTTTCACTCGCGGGGATGGTGCACACAAAAGCGTTTGCAGAACGTGAATTCGGTGATGCCACACCCGATGAAGGCTTTATGTGGGATGAGCCTGATTGCCCACTCTCACAAACTTATGTAGATGATATGGCGATAATAGACAGTGTCGCAAAAAACGCGAGTCAGTTTGCGGTTCCATGGCTTTTGGTGCACGGCACTGAGGACGATATCGTTCCTATTGAGGATAGCCACGACATCCTACAGTACGCAAACGAAGAGACAGAATTCCTCGAACTACCCGGCGTGGATCATGTCTTTTCAGGCGACGGTACCGCTGCTATGGTTGAAAAAGTTGTCGCATGGATTGACCAAAAGTTGTGATTAAATAAAAATGAGTCAAGCACACTTAGCGTATGAGAGCAGAGTGAATTTGGGTAGTTACTATACTCCCACTGACATTGTAGATATAGCGTGGGAGATGATTGCGCCTTATGTGCATTCACAGACTATTATTATTGATAGCGCGTGTGGATACGGGGATTTTCTGAAAAATTGTGGGCAGGCTATCACAATTGGATGTGATATAGACGAGACTGCAATCGATGTAGCTAAAAAGAACAACCATAAAGTTCGGTTCTTTCAAACGAACGCTTTACGCAACGTATCAAGGACAAAATTCGGTATTCCTCAGCAGTCCGATTTGATAGTCGTTGGAAACCCACCGTATAACGATAAAACATCCCTTATTCGCCACAGTATCAAAGATATCGATTTTGACATTGATGAAGATATAGTGAGTCGGGACTTAGGCATATCATTTCTCCGTTCCTACAATAAACTCGAAGCTGACCTTATTTGTGTTTTGCATCCATTGTCCTATTTAATAAAGCCTACCAATTTTAGGTTATTAAAGGAGTTCACTGCAAATTATAGATTGATAGAGGGTCTGCTAATCAGCAGTTGGGAATTTCCTGAATCAGCGAAACACACCCCCTTCCCAATTGTCCTTGCGCTTTACCAAAGAAACACACAAGGCATGGAATATAATTTTATCCGTTCTTTTCGTTTCCGTGTAGCAGATAAAAGCGGTTTTTGCCTTGACGATTTTGATTATATTACGGGTTACATTGATAAATATCCCAAGAAGAATCGACCGACATCTGATGATTCCTTGTCTTCATCAGTGGATGGAGATGTCCACCGCTCCGAAAATGACGATCTGCTGTTTTTTTGGACCATGCGAGACATCAACGCACTCAAAAGAAATCGTACTTTTGTTGAAAATTATAGCGCAAATACAATTGTAATTGACAAACGAAAATTGGATTATTATGCCTATGTAGATGTGTTCAAAAGAAACCTGCATAGACTCCCTTTCTATTTCGGGAATTGTGATGTGCTTATAGATGATGAGCTGTTCAGAGAATATAAACCCTGTTTCATCAGCGATACTGTTAGACATCATCCTTTCCTAAAAAAGCATTTTCAAATAAATCTGACGGAGGAGCAACAGGTAGCGTCCGAATTAGATACGTATTTCAAATTGTTGTTAGGTGAGCATCATTGAAATGGTGAAAGTGTTCAGGATGCTTAGTTCTTCATACCCTGACGATATTCTTGAGATACTAAAATCTATACTCATATAATCCGCTTTTAGGAAACTATGTAACGGCACAACGGAGTGTGTCTACTACTTTGGAGGAATAAGATTATGGCAGCACCTCGACTCTCAGTCTCAACGTGGAGCTTGCATCGACAACTCGGAAAACCCGGATTCACGGGACCCGCGCACGACATGCAAATCCCAATCGAAACCCATAACAAGGGACCTATTCCACTCTTAGAATTACCGGCACGTGTCGCCGAATTCGGCATTAACACCTTGGAGATTTGTCATTTCCATCTGCCTTCTGTCGAGAAAACGTATCTCGCTGAGCTCCGTGCCGCACTTGCATCTGCGGACGTTGAACTTTTCTCTCTACTCATTGACGATGGCGACATTACCCATCCTTCTGACGCAGCGCGCGACATCGCGTGGATTGAAAAGTGGATCGACATCGCTGGTGAACTCGGTGCGACGTGTGCACGCGTCATTGGTGGTAAAGCCGATCCCTCCACAGAGACCGTAGCACAGAGCCGCGATGTCCTCGCGCAACTCACCGAACGGGCTGATACTGCTGGCATCCGCGTAATGAGCGAAAACTGGTTCTCCATCTTCTCTACACCTGAAAACGTCAACACCATTTTAGACGGATTAGACGGTAAGGTGGGACTCTGTCTTGACTTTGGTAACTGGCGTGGTGATACAAAGTATGAAGATCTCACTGCGATTGCTGCGTGGGCAGAATCGTGTCATACCAAAGCACATTTCGCGGCACCGCGTGAAATGGACAAGGAAGATTACGTGCAATGCCTTGATCTCGCCCAAAAGGCGGGTTTCGCCGGACCCCATACCCTTATCTACGACGGACCCGGCGACGACGAATGGGAAGGTTTGGCACTTGAACGCGAAGTCGTGAATCCATATCTCAATTAGGACTCGGAGGATCCAAGGATGGCTTCTAATGCTATTGCTACGATTACCCGAATGATGGAGACACTGCCTGAAGCGTTGCAAAGTCAAATTGTGGAGCATATGCGTGAGTATATTGCCGAGTTAGAGGATGAACTTCGTTGGGAAGCTTCCTTCAACAAGACGCAAGAGCAACTCATCGCAGCTGCTCGTCAGGCAAAACAGGAAATCGCCGCAGGAAAAGCCGAACCAATGGATTTGGATCGGTTATAAGAATCTCCCTTTATGGATGAAATATGTTTTCACTTTCACAGACACAACACAGTTTAACCGTTGATTGGGACGGACAGCAGGTCTTGGGCTACCATTTCCCTGAAGATGGCAACCGTCCCTTTTGCCACCCCTTGAACCTGCCCAGTGCCCCGTCACTCACGATGAATGAACCTGGGGATCACGTCCACCATCAAGGTCTATGGGTCGCGTGGAAAAAGGTCAATGAAGTCAATTTTTGGGAACAACCGGCACCCGGTAGCGATCCAACAGGTTTCGGCAAAATCGTTCATCAACGGATTGTTGAACAAAGTGCAGATGCCGACAGCGCACGTTTAGTCGCTGAGAACGCGTGGATAGATTGGCAAGGTACAACGCATCTAACGGAGCAACGCGAGATAACCGTTCATCCACCTACAGCGGATGCGATGCAGATTTCTGTGTCGTTGACGCTTCATCCAAACGAGCGTGAGGTTGTGTTGGATCTGCGGCGCGGTGAACCCGGGGCAGACGGCAGATTCTACAGCGGTTTAGCAATCCGATTCGACAATATCATCACACCGGGCACCCTATTGGATGCCGATGGACGGACTGAACCGACAGACATTTTCGGTAAACAGAGCCGTTGGTGTAGTTTCACTTCGCAACACCCCAGTGACGACAAAACATACGGGATTGCTATCGTTGATCATCCCGATAACCCTCGTTATCCAACAACGTGGTGGGTCCGCAATCGGGAAAACTACTGTTTAATCCATCCGTCGCTCGTTTACTATGAACCGCTCCATCTTGCATCCGATGAAACTTTGAAGTTGCAATATCGCGTGGTCCTCTATCGCGGCGATCCCGACGCAGCGTTTTTTGGGTAGATTATGGCGAACAGTGAAAATACCATTACAACGGTTTTTGTAAATATACTCCGAAACATGCGGGAATCATGGAGCGTCAACGAACAAATTACAAGACCGTTTCTCAATGCTACTAAAAAACCTGACGCGATCGTCACCGAAACAGGGCGAAACCCTATTGTCATTGAGGTGAAAATTGACGGGGACACGCCGAATCTTTCGGGTGAAATGCAGGCAGAAGCACATTTTGGAATGCTTCTTGATCCCAGCATCTTTACAGGACTCACCTACAACGTCATTGAGAATGTTCTGCGCGTCCGTATGCCTCTCCGATTTAGAACAATGCCGCAAGATAAGATTGAGTCGGAGATGCGGAGGGCAGAAGACATCGCCTACATGCTTCTCAATAAACCGGAACCAGAGAGCCAACCGGAACCCGATCAGGTTTTATACATCGCTGACCCAGAGCCTAATAACGAGATAGAACCTGAATCTTTCCCACAAAGTGGTTGGTTAAAAGGCAGTGTCGCCGACATCGCAACCGCTATTCGGGTCAGAGCGACTCCCATTTCTAAAATAGATGCTGCCGCTGATTTGTTGGAAAAACGGATAGAGATCGCCGCGCAGCAACTTGAGACAGCAATTAGAGAGCGTCCGAGCATCGGTGTAGAAATAGAGGCAATCCTTTTTCAGAAAGCTGGCGAACAGACCTCACGGATGGCAATGCTTATCGTCACCAATGCATTTGTATTCCAAAGTGTTCTCGCGGGTAAACCTGAAATGGAAAGGGTTATGTCCCTCAAACGGATGTTGTCTGACAATGCGAAACGGCTCCGATATGAGCAGGTTATAGCGGGATGGGACATTATCCTTAAGGTAAATTACCGCCCGATTTTCCATGTTGCTAAACGACTCATAGCGGCAATCGCAACCGACGATGAACTGGTTGATAGGATATTAGCAATTCTTTGTGATACCGCGAAGGAATTAGTTGATCAACGCCTCACACAGGTTCATGAACTCGCTGGGACGGTGTTCCAACGCCTTATCGTTGATAGAAAGTATGTCAAAGCAAATTATACGCGCCTTGAATCCGTTGCGTTGTTGTCTGCCTTAATCCTCCCCAAAACACAAGAGAATATAAGCGAGTTGAAGGTGGCGGATTTTGCATGTGGGACGGGCTCACTTCTGAACGGTGTATACCAACGTATCCTTGAACTTCATGAGCAAGCTGGTGACAAAGGCAGCCGTATTCACACACAGATGGTAGAGAAAAATCTCGTTGGCTGCGATGTGATGCCAAACGCCAGCCACCTCACCGCCTCTCTTCTGACAAGCATTTATCCTGACTTGAAGATCGGTAACACCCGAATCCACACGATGCCCTACGGTAGACAGAGAGATGGGAGTTATGCCCTCGGAGCACTTGATCTGTTTGATGTCCCTGAAGGAACGCTTCCTCTCCCGATGATGGGAACAGAAGTTCAACAAGTCGGCGGAGAAGACGACACAACAGTGATGACACAACACGAATTCCGCCATAACGAATTTGATATTGTTGTCCTAAATCCTCCGTTTACGAGACCGGATTCTGATCCGAGCAGTAGTACACCTAAAGCCGTGTTCAAAGGAAGCGACAGGGACAAAGATGAAGAGAAAAAAATGCGGAAGACTCGAGGGCAAAAAGATTGGCGGGTTGGAGATGGGAATGCTGGGCTTCCTTCCGACTTTGTTGACCTCGCAGACAGGATGCTGAAGACAGGTGGTAAAAGCAGAATGGGCTTTATCTTACCCGCTACGTGTCTTACAACCTCGGACTGGCGAAAAGTGAGGAATATGTGGGCGACCGAATACCACGATGTGGTTGTAGTTACCATCGCGGATGCCAAGGGTGAGAGTTGTGCTTTCTCTGCTGATACGAGTATGGCAGAGTGCATAGTAGTAGCGACTAAAGGTAAAAAAAACGGTAACACTGGCAGGGGCACATTTGTATCTCTGAACCACCGTCCCAGAAACGTGTTGGAAGCATTTGAGATAGCTAATACGATTCATAGGCTTAAAAAAGGACGGCG
>JAPOOP010000397.1 GCA_026713385.1 Candidatus Poribacteria bacterium
AATCGAAGTTCCTGATTTTCGCGTCGAATCAGTGCGTAAGTCTTATGAAAATGACGACTGGTCTCCAGATCCAAAACGTAAGAAAGTGGGGCAACCATCGAGTAGCATCCTCGGTGATATTGAGCCTTCGAAGGCGACGATTGCATACGCAAAGGAGGTCTGGGCGAAGCAGGGGTATCGGGAGTAGGTTCCAATTCAATGGTAGATTTTAGAATTCCTTTGACTCGCTGCATCGGCGAGGTTAGAAACCTCGCCTACCGCGATAGAGGGTATGTTTGGGGTTGGGTCCCCTGCGGGAAACACCCAAGTAAACACCCCTACGAAAACTGTTCATATATTTTTAGGATTTACCATAAATAGGAAGGTTGCCCCATAACAAGTCGCTCTGTGCCGGCATCTTCATAACCCATTGGATACCGATAAACACAAAGAAATGGCAATTGGCGATCAATATGTAACCGTCCACCATCGGGGAGGGTGCGACGCACTGCCTTGTTTTCTGCAAGTCGAGAACAAACCGTCCTGATGAATCGATCGTTGATAATTTTGTTAGATGCTTTGGGTTGATATGCCATGCAGTGTGGCGTGTAAAGCACGTTGAATAGTATTGATTTTCATCATATCTGGCTCACCTGTCCACTCATCCATGAAGAATTTTTTGAATTCAATGGCAATCGCACAACCAGAGTTTGGAAAGGATTCATAAATCCATCGTGCGAACTGTCCACCTCGGAATTTGATATTTTCTCTGACATCAAGGTGTCTGCCCATAAAGTTGAAATTCCGAAGATCTTCCATGAAACGCTGAATCAAGGGTCCCCATTTCTGACGATCCATGTTTCCGGTACCGATGTTCACCTCTGGATTACCTTCTGCATCTGCTGGCGGGGCACTGGGCCCCTGGCGCCGATGATTGTATGAATGTAAATCGAAAACAACAAAATGCTTAAAGTGCTGTGCCACATCTGTCAATAGGGTTCGGACTTCCGAATAGAAGGCATCGTATCCTGCTAAGGATCTGCGGATCAGCTGTTCATCCGGACGCTCCTTCCAAACATGAAGCCCCCAGGCATCCTCCGGTTTAATATAAACGGCTTTCTCACGAGGACGGTTCAGATCTACCTCAAAGCGGGAGTGCAAGCCTATAATCCGTGTTTCTGCAACCTCAGTCCAGATAGCAGTAAATGGGTCTTCTTCTCAGAGCCGTTCTGCCTCGGTTAAAGCCAGAATTCTCGACACTTCCTCACGGACGTGATGCCCATCATGAATTGCTGCTGCGACGACGGGACTGTGCCTTTTCGTTATCTTCCATATCGTTGGTGTGCTTACGTCAGTCATGCTACTGTCCCTCATCTGTAAAAGTAAGCCTTGATTTTCAATTATTCGTTCGTTTCTGTTGGATCAAGATGGACATCGAGTTGTGGGAATGCGATTGTAATATCATGTTCTTTAAATTTATGCCAGATTATGAAATGGAGATCGCTCGCAACATCAAAACGCTGAAAAGAGTCCGGAATCCAAACCAATAACTCAAAGTCTAAGGATGAATTTCCAAAAGCAATAAAGCGAACGAAAGGAGCCGTAACGTTGCTGATTCTCGGAAGCGATTCTTTGATCACACCGAAATGTTCATCTGCAGCATCAAGTAACACTTGCTTGACAAGATCCACATCTGAACCGTAGGACACCCCCACCGGAATACGAAGCCGGTACAGCTTGTTGGCGTGCGTGAGATTATGGACGGACTCCGAAATCAATTGAGAATTCGGCACAATAATCTCCTTCTCATCAAGCGAGACGATAACTGTCGAACGCAGATTGATGCTACTCACTCTCCCAAATATGTTAACGTCCATAATCTCCACGAGATCCCCAATTTTGATAGGACGTTCAAAAATTAGAATGAACCCCGATATCACGTTAGAGGCAATATTCTGTAAACCGAAACCGATACCGATACTCAATCCACCGAAAATCAACGCCAAACTTGTGAAACTGACTCCAATCGCACTCAAGCCAATGAATATTCCGAGAAGAATAAAACTGAAGTGAAGGAAACGGAGTAAGAGAAACTGTGTATGTTGTGCGATTTGAAAGGCTTGTAGCACCTGCTGCCGGAGCACCCATTGCACGTATTTAGAGAGGACAAACATCCCAAAAACAATCACGAACGCATAAAACAGGCGCGCTAAGGTTAAATTACGTTCACTTGAACCTTCTGCCTCAGCATCGGGTGGTTGAAATAGTTCGGTGAGCGGATAGTGAAAGAATTTACTCAGAATCACCGACCCGATACCAGCGAACCTTAACCCCAAAATAGTCCCAACGACCATAATGATGAGGAATAGGAGTGCGAGCAATCGGCTTTCAACATTTTCTGCCATATTCAGATGCTTAAACAACCGACGGAACCACCAACGCAAAAATCCTGCGATTCCGAAGGAAATTGCCAAAGTAACTATTAATAAGCCGACCTGACTTGCTTTTACCGGATCATCCAGCGTGATGACAGGTTTATC
>JAPOOP010000250.1 GCA_026713385.1 Candidatus Poribacteria bacterium
AATATGGAACGACATAAACTCGAGTACGAAGTACTAAACGACCACAATCCAAATGCGGAAACTGGACAACATTGGGAAATTGAGGTGCACGCGAACCCCGAAGAATTGCAGACGTTCGCCGCAATGGGTTATCTCGTTCGTGAAGGACTCTTTCAGGGACATGCACTCCAAAAATTAAGAGATGCCCTTGATCGCTTAGAGGAACGTGAATCGGAAAAGCGAGACAGTGCGATGGCTGGTAAACGGGGGTGGGGCTTCATTCCGCGGCACTTGATGGATAAAGATGAAGTATTCTTAGAACTCCTGAAATTTCAACCGACTTTATCAATTGCCCGTGCGATGATGGGACCGCTTGTGCGGTTGCGGGGTTTGAGTGCGCGCATCAGTTATCCGGGTGAAGATCGAGAGCAGCAAACACCGTGGCATCAACACATGCGTGTGATCTCGAATCCGATTCCACCGTGGTTCTCACGTCCACACTGCATCGATTGCCTCATCTATCTTGATGATTTGAACGAGGATACCGGTGCAGTCGCTATTGTCCCAGGATCACATAACTGGTTAGACAAGGCGACACCGAATGTCTATGGACCTGTGGAAGACGAGATTGAACTACGTGTGAAAGCCGGTGGCGGTGTACTGATCCACGGTAATCTCTGGCATCGTGGTTTACCAACGCTCAACGCCAAGCGGCGAATGTTAATTTTAAGTTATACGCCGACCTGGTTACGGAAGTCGCCACACGGCGGAGAACAACCTGAAGACGGGTTAACCCACATCTTCCTTGAAGATGCAGATCGGGAAGAACGGATGCTGTTAGGTGTGGGTGGATATTCCTAAACCGCAGGAGAAATTATCGAATGAAATATTGTTTGTCTTTAATCGTTTTTCTCTCTACTTTCGCAATATGTTTGCCTATTTCTGCCCAACACCCGGATGCTGTTGGCATTTGGTTTTTCGATGAAGGGGCTGGCAATGAAGCTTCTGATAGTTCTGGACATGAGCACACTGCTAAAATCGCTGCTGGAAAATTGGAATGGGACGATGGTAAAATCGGAAAGGCGGTCGGTTTTAAGCCCGGGACTTATCTTGAAGCCGAACATACAGACACCTTGAATCTCAAAACGTTCACAGTTGCCGCGTGGGTTAAATTCCGCAATGATACAGGGGGTGGTGAGCAGAACATCGCTTACAAACAGGTAGGGAATGACCGAGCAACCCGAAACTATACTTTAAAAATGTGGGGCGGAAAAATCTACGGTATCTTTGCCAGTGACGGTAACACAGATGCCGTTGAATTGGAAAGTGCCACCAATGTCGTTGATGAGAAATGGCATCACGTGACATTAACCTATGACAAAAAAGCCCTGAAGTTATATGTGAATGGTAAAGAGGAAGGTTCCGGGGATTTCACGAAAGATCCCGAAACAAATGACGCACCGCTTCGCATCGGTAACGGCATTGATGGGCTTATTGATGAACTTCAGATTTTGAGCGTCGCTCTCTCTGTAGACGACATCAAAAGTGATATGAATAATGGGATACAGCTCGCAGTCAAAGCAAATGGGAAAGCAGCAACAATATGGGGATACCTGAAAACTCAATGGTAAGGAACCACACGACGCGGTGAGAAAGATATGGAACCCGTCATTAGAAAAGCAATCCCAGATGACGCAAAAGCCGTTGCAGCGGTGATTAACTCAGTCATTTTGGAAGGGCAATACACCGCATTAACCAACCCATTCACAGAGGAAGAGGAACGCGCCTTCATCACCGGACTCTGCGATCGAAGTGCCCTGTTCGTCGCCGAGGTAGATAGCGAGATTGTTGGGATCCAGGTCATTGAGCCAGATGCCTTAGCACACTACACAGATTCGATGCAGCATGTCGCAACGATTGGCACGTGGATACAGACGAGTTTTCGCGGGCGGAAGATTGGACAGTTACTCGCTGAGGTATCTTTCAGGTTTGCACGCGCGAAAAACTTCAGAAAGATCGCTATTCAAGTGATAGCAGACAACACGCGAGCCCTTCGGTTTTATGGCAATCTTGGCTTTCAAAAAATTGGGACCGCCAAAAAACATGCGAAACTTGCAGGTGGTTTCCGTGATGTGATCTATCTGGAAAAATTCCTGACAGATGACTCCTAAACGCGGCGTAACCCTTCGAGCGGTGCTGATAGGCTTGGTGTTTATTCCTCTCAACGCCTATCTCGTTGTGCAATTAGAAACAGTGTGGGGTATCGGCGATCCCACGACAATGACGATATTCTTCAATGCTGTCTTCTGTTTCTTTCTCGTCATCTCCCTGAATCTGTTATTTCTCCGATGGATACCCAAAAATGCATTAAATCAAGGTGAGTTGCTGACAATTTACAGCATTCTGATGGTGTCTATATCAGTGAGCGGACAGGATTTTACGCATACCATTTTTGGCACTTTGGGCAATGCCCGATGGTTCGCTACACCTGAGAACGAATGGGCGACTTTGTTCCTAAGCTACCTTCCACAGTGGCTTGAACCTTCTGAAAAAGCATTGGAAGGCTATTTTTCGGGGGAGTCTTCATTCTATACGTCAAGAAACATCAAAGGGTGGATTCAACCGTTAGTGTGGTGGACGCTCTTTCTAACAGTCCTGTGCTTTGTGATGATTTGCATCAATAGCATCATCCGCCGGCAATGGGTAGAACAGGAAAGATTGACATACCCATTAGTCTACTTACCTTTTGAAATGACGCAGGCATACTTTTTCAAAAATCGGCTCTTATGGCTCGGTTTCGGCATCGCTGGAGCAATCAATCTTCTCAACGGTCTAAATGCTCTCTTCCCTGTTCTCCCTGAAATTCCGCTCTCCTATAATCTCGCGACACATTTTATAGAACGCCCTTGGAATAGCATTCGAGGCTGGCCCGGTATGCCTGTTCAAGCGAATCCTTTTATTATCGGGCTTACCTTTCTCATTCCTCTTGGGTTGCTCTTTTCCTGCTGGTTTTTCTATTTTATATGGAAGCTACAGTACATCGTTGGCAGTATGGTTGGTGTTAACGTTCCACACTATCCGTTTGCAGATCAGCAGGTATTAGGCGGGTATTTAGGAATCGTTGTTGTAACAGTGTGGCTCGCGAGAAAGCATCTGTGGCGTGTCCTGAAAGGGGTGATAAACTCAACATCAGCCTCTGACGATGCCACCGAACCGATGCGATATCGGACAGCAGTCTGCGGAACACTGTTAGGCATCGCCTTCTTAATCGGTTTCTGCTATCAAGCTGGAATGTCCTTGAGTTTTGCCTTCGCATTTTTCGGCATTTACTATCTTATCCTGTTCGGATTTACGCGGATGCGGGCTGAGCTTGGTCCCCTTATGCATGGTATCCATTACTTCGGTCCTTTCCAACTCATTGTAGCAACAATTGGAAGTCATCGTATCTCCCCACAGACGCTAACTGTCGCAGCACCGTATTGGACACACACGAAAGAATTCCTAAACAAGCCGATGCCAGCCTATTTGGAAAGCTTCAAACTGGCGGAGCGAGCGAACGTTAACGCTGGCAACGTTGCGATAGATACGCGTAGACTCTGGAAGGTATGCCTGTTGGCAACGTTTCTATCAATTGCTGTAACACTCTGGGCATTCCTTGAACTCGGCTACAAATGGGGCGGACCCGGGGCGTGGCGGGGAAACCTTGCTTACAACGCTATTGCGCGAGTGCTGAAACAACCGACAGATCCAGATTTCGCACAACTCGGTGCGACAGGCTTTGGTATAGTATTCATCCTTGTTGGGACTGCCTTGCGGTTAAGATTTCTCTGGTGGTCCCTCTATCCACTTGCCTACCCACTCGCTGGCTATTACTATTTCAACTATCTCTGGTTTCCGTTTCTCGTCTGTTGGTTGGTAAAGTGGATAACTCTAAAATACGGCGGAATTCATGGGTATCGTAGAGCGGTGCCACTATTTCTCGGGCTGGTTCTTGGAGACTTTGTTTTAGGATGTATATGGACAATCCTTGGCTTATTGACAGGTGAAGCGACGTATATGTTCCAAGAATTGGTTATATTTCCACAGAACTTGTCAGCAGCAACCGAATATGCTTTGTCTTGAAACAGGAGATTGAATCCACGGGTTTTGATGGTGTGGATAAAGAAAGAAAAAATTGTTGTTTTTTTATTTTTTTTACTATATATTGCAATCAGTGGATGTTGACCGCGTGAGATCAAACGGACATCTCAATTGTATAGTGTCGTACAATGTCAGTACATGAGAACACCTTTTAGCGATTTGATCTGTGACAAGATAGAAACACTATAAAGGTATTCCCGTGACTTTGAAAGCAACCTCAAGGTGTTTATACCGTTTTAGGAGCAACTTTGGTTATTGCAATCGTAACTCGATGCATCCTCAATGAGCCATTCCTATGTTGCTTTCGTTTATTTAGTCAAATCTATTTGGAGAAAGTTTACCTTTTCCGCCTTTTGAAATATGAACAGCTTTAACAACGCACACTGAGACGTATGCCTCTTATTACAGAAGGAGACACCCAATGAAAACTGCTCTTACGTTTAGCTTAGTGATGTCAGTGCTAATTTTAATGGGACCGGTGTTGATGACCGATGCCCAAGTGGTCAAAGAGGATGATCTCATCATCTACTACAGTTTCAACAAAGACACCCTCAAGGGTGATGATGTCGTTGATGTATCCGGTAATAAAAATGACGGACTTATCAAAGGCAACGCTATCAAATCGGTGGCAGGCAAGGTTGGAGAAGGAATGGAGTTTCCCGGGGTGAGTTCAGATTACATTTCAGTTCGGGAACACCAGTACGCTGATCCGATTGAAGAGATTACCCTCGCTGCATGGGTTAAAACGGGACAGAGAGGCATGATTGCGTCATGGGACCGGAGCGAATTCTTCCGTTTTGCTGTCGGGGATGACGTAGGTGGAAACAACGGCACAACTTTTGTTGCTTTTGACACCTGTTGTCCATGCTGCCATGACTGGTTCGGTAAAACGGATGTTGCGGATGAGAAATGGCACCACCTTGTCGCAACATCTGATGGTAAAGAACATCGGATATACGTTGATGGCAAATTGGATGAGAAGGTAGATGCCCCCGCTAAAGTCATTGGTGCAGGGCTGGCGCGGTTCGGATTCATCGGGATTGGCTCAGAAGCCGGCGCGTTTGACGCAGCTACGGGACCGACATGGGCGTATGGCGGAATTCTGGACGAGTTTATGTTGTTCCACCGTTCACTTTCTGAGAAAGAGATTGAACACCTTGCCAACGGACCTGAGAACCCGTTTGC
>JAPOOP010000246.1 GCA_026713385.1 Candidatus Poribacteria bacterium
GCTAAAGATAGAATCCACGCCGTTTAACCGCAAGGAATAATTAAAAAGTGCGTATTCTATTTATGGGGACCAGTGAGTTTGCTGTGCCAGCACTCAAAGGACTCATCTCCCACAAATTTGAACTCATCGGGGTCGTCACACAGCCCGACAGACCGAGCGGACGCGGAAAACGGCTCAACCCACCACCTGTCAAAGTAGTTGCTACAGAACATACGCTACCCATTTATCAACCTGAGAGGGTGAGAAAACCGGATTTTGTGCGGACCCTTAAACGTCTCGCACCGGATGTAATTGTTGTTGCTGCCTTTGGTCAGATTCTCCCCCAAACTGTTTTGGATATCCCACCCTGTGGCACTATCAATTTACATCCCTCGCTTCTTCCAAAGTACCGAGGTGCCGCCCCAATTCAGTGGGCACTCATTAATGGTGAAACTGAAACAGGTGTGACGCTTATGTTGCTGGATGCGGGTGAGGATACCGGCGATATTGTCTCTGCAGACCGAGTCCAGATTCGAGATGAAGATACTGCTTTCACATTGACGGAACGGTTGGCACAGCTCGGGGCAGATCAGCTGGTCCGATGTTTGTCCAGTATGCCGGACGGAGAACCGCCATCGGCAGTTCCACAGAACGACGTAGAAGCAACTCACGCACCACGGCTGACGAAGGAAATCGGGCACGTTGATTGGAATCAACCGGCGATCACGATTCACAATTTAGTCAGAGGTACAGCAATCTGGCCCGGTGCTTATACTTTCTTCCGGGACAAACTTCGACTGAAAATTGTCCGTTGTCAACCACTTCCACAGAAACTCGTTGGACAACCGGGAACCTTGGAAATAGCCGAAAGGCACAGGCTACTCGTTACCACGGCGGAAGGAACGCTCCAATTATTGGAAATCCAACCCGCGACCAAAAAATCTATGGAAGCACACGATTTTATTAACGGTTATCAATTGCAAACAGGCGAGTTTTTTAATTATTAGGTTTTCGCGCTGTCCTCCACTTCAGTTACGGGCAGGCTTCTGATCTTTCTGTACATTCTTTTTCAAATCGGAATGCAAGCCTGCAACACCGGCACAGGCGACCCTTGAGAAGAACACGTCAAAGTTCAAACTCACCTTGTTTAACCGCAAGGAAAAATTAAAAAACCGCAAGGAAAATTAAAATATGAATAGCCTGAATAATACCCTATTTGCATCATTTAAGGTTTTCCTCTATCTTTTGATTTTTCTCGGTATAATCGGAGCGTTAGCCATTTTCGTCGTTATTCCCGGTTGGGTCAGAACCGAGGAAGTGCTTGTTCCCAACATTACCGGCGAAAGCTACTATGAAGCCGTTCGGATTCTTGGTGATGCAGGGTTGCAACCCGCGAAAACCATTCAAGAGGCGAGTAGCGATGCGCCGAAGGGTGAAATCGTTTCACAAAATCCAGAGGCGAACTTTAGAATAAAATCATATCAGCCCGTTGAAATCACAGTCAGTATAGGAGCTGAATTAGTCCCGGTTCCCTCCGTTATTGGAAAATCGCGGGATGCTGCTTTTGAATCACTCGCAAGTGTTGGATTTCGTCCAAATCGAGTTGCCTTTGTCCATTCCGAAGATTATCTACAGGATACTGTCATTGCACAAACACCGCCAGAAGGCGGCGGTCAACGTCGCGGCAGCCCTGTAAATCTTTTGGTGAGCCGCGGAACCAGACCACAAGTGGTACAACTTCCAAATTTCCAAAGTCAGCTCGCTGCCGATGTGGTTGCTGTACTGGAAGCAGTTGGATTAAAAGTTGAGACTGAATATAGTTCACACCCGAAAATCCCTCAAGGGGCAATTATCACGCACGAACCTGCAGGCGGTGTGATGGTGAAAACCGGAGACCGCGTCCTAATTGAAATCAGTGGTGTGCAGGGTGCTACTGAAGACATCAGCAGACCCTTGACTTTCACGCATACGGTGAGTGAAGAAGGAAAACTTTCACGGCACGTCAAAATCGTTATAATTGATGAGTACAGTGAGCGTATTGAGATAGATCAACGCTACGCACCCGGTACAGTAATTGATTTGGAACAGAAGGGGGTCCGGGTCTTTGGCAAGGCGCGGGTGATTGTCTACGAAAATGATGAAAAATTACCTGAAGTGGTTTATAGATAAGACTCAGCGAAAGGAGTTTACAAATTTCTACCCCTAAAATTGCACCTTCATTGCTCGCTGCAGACTTCAGTCGCCTTGGCGAAGAGGTTAAACGGATCGTCGCGGCTGGCGCAGACATGCTCCACTTTGACGTGATGGACGGCGAGTTTGTGCCAAATTTTGCTATTAGTCCACCCTTTATGGCTGCTGTTCGCGAGATTACCGATGTTCCTTTTGATGTCCACATTATGGTGATGCACCCGCTTCGCTATATTGACGCCCTTGCAGCAGCAGGAGCAGATCTGATTACCTTTCACATCGAAAGTGCTGATAAACCGAGCGAAGTAATTTCAGCGATCAGGTCACACGGACTTAAACCAGGTTTGGCACTATGTCCGAAGACACCCATCTCGACGGTTACACCTTACCTTTCAGACGTTGACTTGGTCCTACCAATGAGTGTCGAACCTGGGTTCGGAGGTCAACCCTTTCAACAGAATACGCTCAAAAAAATAGCAGCATTACATCAAATGGTTCAGGAAATGACGCCACCTCTTGACATCTCTGTTGACGGGGGCGTAACTACAGAAATCGCGCCCCTCACGATTCATCGGGGGGCAACGATTCTCGTCGCAGGGACCGCTATCTTCGGCAGTCAGCAACCAGAGACGATTATTCAAAAATTGCGCACTTCTGCAACCTATGACGAAAGTTTGTAGTCCCAAGCAACGCGCCGGGACGGCTCAATGGAAAGGGATTTGATGATGCCAACTCACCTCACCGAACCGCAAGGAACATTTAAAA
>JAPOOP010000517.1 GCA_026713385.1 Candidatus Poribacteria bacterium
CGGTAATCCGGGGATACGCTACGAACAGACCAAACATAACGTCGGCTTTCGCGTGATTGATGCACTCTACAAGGAGTGCAGCCGAAGTACGTCCGTATTCAAAAGCCAAACGCGTCTGGCTCATACATCAATTTGCAAATCACTCGTTATGCAGATGACATGGCACGACATCCCTATTATCCTCGCGAAACCGATGACATATATGAACAACAGTGGCACCGCTGTCGCCGCACTCGTCAGACAGTTCGATATCCCACTCTCGGAACTATGTATTGTCTACGACGATGTCCACTTAGACATTGGTGTGCTTCGGATGCGACAAAAGGGGAGTGATGGAGGTCAGAAGGGAATGAAGTCTATCATCCACCATTTGGATACGACGGCTTTTCCGCGCTTACGCATCGGCATCGGTGAACCCATCGGCGACTTAACCGATTATGTCCTCACAGATTTTACAGAAGACGAAGAAATCGAGATAACACATACCATCGACCGTGCCGTTGATGCCATTGAAACTTTCGTCAAAGATGACATTCTTACAGCAATGAACCAATTCAACAGACGTTGAATTTGACAAACTCGATGAGATCGGATATCCTAAGAAAGGGAAAAATGTTCTTAAACTTTTCTGCCGCGAGTTTCGGAAACTCGGAAATTTCGCCAGCACAAATCGCTGTTGACGCTGTAATAAAAGCCATGCAACTCTGCGAACAGGTGCAGGTTGAGATGGTATCAACGGATGCCATCCAAAAGACAGACCGGAGTCCCGTAACTGTCGCAGACTTCGGATCGCAGGCATTGATATGCAAAGCAATCGGAGATGCTTTTCCTAACGATGTTATCGTCGCTGAGGAGAGCGCACAGGCACTGCAAGAGAATGCATCGCTCTTAGAACGCGTCACAGATTACGTGAACCCATTTTTCAAAGACACACCGCACTCGGCAGAGACTGTCTGTGAATGGATTGATAGGGGAAGTGGTGAAGTTGGACCGAACTTCTGGACACTCGACCCAATTGACGGCACGAAAGGCTTTCTGCGCCGCGATCAGTACGCAATCGCCTTGGCTCATATCATTGATGGCACTGTTCAACTCGGCATTTTAGGGTGCCCAAATTTGCCGTATCGGCTGAACAACGGAAACGCAGAACATGGATGCCTTTTTGTCGCTATCCGCGGTGAAGGCACGCGGCTCTACACCAAAACAGGGGACTTTATAGAGCAAGTACACGTATCTGAAACCGCACGTCGCTTCGCAGAAAGCGTCGAGTCTACACACGGAGACAGTGATGCACACAGTAGCATTGCGAATGCTCTCGGAATTACAGAATCGCCTGTCCGCATGGACAGCCAAGCGAAGTACGGCATTGTTTCCCGTGGCGAAGCGTCGCTCTACATTCGTCTTCCGAACCCAGATTACCCAGGTTACCGCGAATGCATCTGGGACCACGCTGCAGGACTTATCGTAGTCGAAGAAGCAGGCGGCACGGTAACAGACGCAAACGGTAGTCCTCTCAACTTTTTGACAGGAAAACGGATGCGTGAGAATCGCGGCATCGTCGCAACCAACGGAAAACTCCATCAAAGCGTTTTGAAGGCATTAGCGAAGCTTTAACAATAAGGAAAATTAAAAATATGAAAGCTGGGCAAATCGTTGCACCACGTCAGATCGAAATTGTTGACATAGAACAACCAAACCTTGCTGATTATCCTGATGGCACAGTGATGATAAAAACCGCCCATAGTGCTATCTGCGGTACCGACATGCCGTCATTCGTCCTTGAACATCCAGCGGACAGTTATCCACTTGCCCCGGGACTTTCGATTCACGAGGCAATTGGCGTTGTTACGGAAAGCACATCCGATAAATTCAAGGCAGGAGACGAGGTACTCGCGCTTCCACGCTACGTCGGTGGACTTTCAGAATACTTCCTATCGGATGAAAGTGTTACGTTACCGTTGACGGATTTCCCGCGAAAGGACTGCATCCTGATGTCCCAGCCGCTTGGAACAGTTGTTTGGGCATGTCGGAAGCTACCGAATCTACTTAATCTTGACACTGTCGTTATCGGACAGGGACCGATGGGGCTCCTCTTTACACACATGCTGAGCAACCTCGGCGCGCGCACCGTGATTACGACGGATCTGGTCGATTTTCGACTCTCAGCTTCCAAGAAGATGCAGGCTACACATACGATTAACGCGGCTAAGGAAGATCCCGTCGCTGTCGTTGAGGAAATTACGGAGGGCAGAATGGCGGATCTGGTTATTGAGGTTGTTGGGCACCAAACGGAGACTATCAACGAATGTCTTCCACTCCTGAAGCGAGACGGGACACTCCTCGCTTTCGGCGTACCGGACGACCAAATTTACGATTTCCATTTCGCAGACTTCTTCCGGAAAAATATTAGGTTCATCGGTTCTGTCGGACCCGATGCACCGAACGACTTTCCGCTGGC
>JAPOOP010000608.1 GCA_026713385.1 Candidatus Poribacteria bacterium
AGGTTAGAATTTCGTGAGGGAGGTAGATTGATGCATATCAACGGGCAGATTGGCTTTACGACGACATGTCTTCTCATTTTTTTAGCGTGCGGCTTCGTCATGAACGGTTGTTCACCAAAAGACGAGGCAAGCGTTGCCAGGACAGCCGGAACACAACTCACCATCAAAAATAAAGGGTCAGACACGATGGTGAATTTAGCACAGGCATGGGCTGAACAGTATACGAATGTCAGCACCACTGCCTCGGTGGAGGTCTCAGGCGGTGGCTCCGGAACAGGTGTCGCAGCACTCATCAATGGCACCGTAGATATTGCGAATTGCAGTCGCCAGATTAAACCGAAAGAACTGGAACTTGCGACGCAAAATACTGGTAAAGCCCCTCAGGAATTTATCGTCGGCTATGATGCTCTCGCAGTCTATGTCCATCAGGATACACCCCTCGATAAAATTACGATTACGCAACTTGCAGAAATTTATGGTGAGAATGGCACGTTAACCAAGTGGAGCGATCTCGGTATATCACATAGCGACTGTCCAAGCGACAAGATTATCCGTATCAGCCGCCAATCTAACTCCGGCACTTATTTTTATTTTCGAGAGGCACTTCTCGGTGCAAGCCGTGATTTCCGCATCGGTTCGCTGGACCTACATGGCTCTAAAGATGTGGTGGAAGTTGTCGGAAGGACCCCGTGTGCTATCGGTTACAGCGGCATGGGATACGCCACCTCACATGTAAAAATGTTAGAGGTAGCCGCCGACACCGATTCGCCTTACTACCCCCCGAATCTTGAAAATGTCCTCGCCAAAACCTACCCTATCGCGCGTCCACTGTACATGTATTCCCTCGGTGAACCTACAGGAGAAGTGAAAGGATACCTCGATTGGATTTTGTCACCAGAGGGGCAAAAGATTGTCGAGAAACTCGGCTTCGTACCCTTAGAAAGTATGTAAAAATAAATATGAACATCCTACGGAAAAAAAGCGCGACGAATCTGCCATTCTCCGAAACCGCGATTGAACTGTTTATCCGCCTATGCGGCATTAGTTCCATTATCTTTGTATTCGGTATTTTCTTCTTTGTATTTCGAGAGGGAGCAGGTTTCCTTTTCAACGGTTTAGATTTGGGACAATTTCTGACAAGTGTAGAGTGGCAACCAACCTCACTGAACAATAAAAGATATGGTGCATTTGCCCTGATTGTCGGCACTTTCAGTGTTACTACCTTAGCCATGTGTATTGCGGTTCCGTTTGGACTCGGTGCAGCGATTTTTGTATCGGAGTTCTGTAGTTCGAAGCTGAGAGAAACATTTAAGATCGTCATCGAACTGCTCGCCGCTATCCCTTCCGTTGTGTGGGGATTCATCGGATTGACACTGATGAATCAATTAATTATCAAAGTGTTCAACGCTCCGATTGGTTTAACAATGCTGAATGGTAGCATCATGCTGGCATTGATGAGTGTACCGATTATCGTCTCTATCGCGGAAGACGCGCTAAAAGCCGTACCGGATTCCTATCGAGAAGCGGCGGAGGCACTCGGAGCGACTCGGTGGCAAGTGGTTTACCGTGTGCTTTTACCAGCTGCCAAAAACGGGTTGCTGGCAGCAGTGTTACTCGGTGCGGCACGTTCTATTGGTGAGACGATGGCTGTCCTTATGGCAACCGGACACTCCGTTAATATTCCATCAGGTCCACTCTCCTGGATTCGCACGCTCACAGCAACAATCGCCGCCGAATTGGGCGAAGTTGCGAGAGGAGATGAACACTATCAAGTGCTCTTTATCATCGGTATTCTGCTTTTCACCATTACATTTGCGGTGAACCTCATCGCCGATTTAGTGATTAAAGGTATCCGCCAAGAATCATAAAATAAAACATTAATCTTTCTCAAGGCAACACAGAAATATGAACACCGATATGCAAGCATCGCCGCAAACAATGTTTACAGAAACAGAAATCAGCAAACAAAAGCGGTGGACAGAGAACGTGATGCGAATCTTCTTCCTTGTGATGACAAGCCTGATGATTCTTCCATTACTTCTCATTGTCGGTTATCTTCTTTATAAGGCACTACCGGTTCTCTCTTTGGAGTTCCTATTCACGAACCCGAAGGACAACATGCGAGCAGGCGGTCTATGGGCTCCGTTCTTGGGTACAATCTATTTGGTAGTAGTATCCTTGTTAGTATCGGCACCCATTGGTGTATTCGCAGCGGTGTATCTCAACGAGTATGCGCGTGAGAGTTGGTTCACGCGTATCACGAATTTAGCAGTTGTGAACCTTGCAGGTGTTCCGAGCATCGTGCACGCCTTGTTCGGTGTTGGTGCGTTCGTGCTTTTCGCGGGCTTAGGCGAATCCATCTTAGCGGCTTCGCTCACATTAGCAATCATGACCCTCCCCGTTATCATCGCCAGCACGACGGAAGCTCTCAAAGCCGTCCCGATGTCCTTCCGGGAGGCATGTTGGAACCTTGGTGCGACGCGCTGGCAAACGATTCGTCGTATTGTTATCCCTAACTCCATCAGCGGCATTTTGACGGGTGTTATATTACAGGTATCGCGAGCGGCAGGTGAAACGGCACCTATCATGTTCACAGGTGCGGTTTTTTATAAAAATATTGCAGAAGGAAACCTTTTTGCATATAATATCACAGAACAGTGCATGGCACTATCGCTACACCTCTTTACGATTTCAACACAGGTTCCGGACGTTACGGAAGGCGTTCCGTACGGGACTGCAGTTGTCCTTGTAGGGAGTGTCTTACTCGTCAATGCAGCAGCGATTGTGCTAAGGGTGTATCTCCGAACTCGAAAAAAGTGGTAAAATGGCTGTCAGCGGTCAGCAATCAGCAGTCAGTAAAGAGGATTCTGGGCACTGAAAACCGATGGTTTTCGACGACTATAAAGCATGAACAAAGAAAAATTACGAGCAATTATCGAAGGAAACATCGTCAGCGGAATAATCCAGTTCCTGATCCTTGGGTCCGCCGTTGTCTTTGTGCTTGAATCTGACAGTACGACAGATTCACACGCGCTTCATTACGTTGTTCTGGATTGGGTGTTTTTTGTTCTATTTTCGATCGAATATATCCTGCGAGTTTATATTGAACCGAGAAAACGAGATTTCATTTTCAGTTTTTATGGCATCATAGATTTGCTTGCTATTTTACCCTCTCTGTTCCTTTTACCCGGGTTCCGTATCCTTAGAATACTACGGTTTCTACGAATTTTCAGAATCTTCAAAGCGACCCGATTTATTTTAGCAGTAGATCGGCTCACCGAAGCGTTGAATGAAATCCGACGTGAACTCTTAGCACTGGTCATCCTGTCACTGATGTTAGTCTATCTGGCGGCGTGTGGTATCCACTATTTTGAAAGAGTAGAGCAACCCGAAGAATTCGGTTCCATTCTCGATTCCATGTGGTGGGCTATCGTGACACTCACAACAGTCGGTTACGGAGATGTCTATCCGATAACACCGGGTGGAAAAATTTTCACGGCTCTCGTTACCCTTGTGGGGGTAGGGTTGATAGCAATTCCGTCTGGATTGTTAGCCTCAGTTTTGACGGAAGCACGGGTGGAACGAAAAAAAGAAAAAAATGAAGAAGACGTGGAAAATGAATCCACGGAAGGCGTTGACAATAGGCATGAAAACAAATAGCCAGAATGGATCGCAAAATACTGCCGTAATTGAGGTTACCGACCTGAAGGTGCACTATGGAGATAAATCTGCTCTGAACGGAGTCTCGTTCGATGTGTACCAGAACGAGATCCTCGGTATCATCGGTCCCGCGCAATCCGGAAAAACAACACTCTTGAAAGTTATCAATAGAACACTGGAATTTACACCGGACACAACCGTAGCAGGATCTGTGAAACTGGATGGCGAAGATATTAGCACAATTGGCGATGTATACGGTTTACGTCGGCGCATCGGCATGGTTCAGCCTTTACCGGTGGGGCTGCCGCTTTCCATATATGATAATGTCGCTTTTGCCCCACGCACAGCAGGGATTCGCTCAAAATCGGAATTAGACGAAATTGTTGAACGGTGTTTACAACAGGCGGCACTGTGGGAAGAGGTAAAGGATCGGTTGAGTACCTTAGGCACTAAATTGTCAGGGGGTCAACAACAACGTCTGACAATCGCACGCGCCCTTTCACATCAACCAGACATTCTCTGTCTCGACGAATTCTCAATCGCCGTCGATCCGATTACAACAATGCGTATTGAAGACGTGCTCAAAACACTACAAACAGAAATGACTATTTTGCTCGTTACGAATTTGGTGCAACAAGCGAAACGGTTGGCTAACCGTACCGCCTTTTTTCTCAACGGCGATCTCATTGAGATTGATACAACAGATATAATTTTCTCTGATAATCCGGCAGAACAAGCCACATATGACTATGTGAATGGTACTTTTGGCTAATAGTTAACAGTTGTCAGTTCTCGGTGAAAGACGCGAGCGTCGCAGAGCGATTTCCGTTTCATACACCTCTTGTTAGACAACCGACAACCGAAAGGTGGCGTAGCCACTGTACCGATAACCCTTAAAACTGAAAACTAAAAAAAAATGAACTATAGCATTGAAACTGAAAATCTCAGTCTCTGGTATGGCGATTTCCAAGCACTCATTGATGTAAACGTGAAAATACCGGATGGGAAAATAACCTCGCTTATCGGTCCTTCTGGATGCGGAAAATCAACGCTACTGCGCTGCTTCAACCGTGTCAATGAACGCTACGGCAACGTTACGACAAAAGGGAAAATCGAGATTTTAGGAAAGAACATCTACGATGCCGATGTCTCTTTGCCGGAACTCCGAAAAGCAGTCGGTATGGTGTTCCAAAGACCTAACCCGTTGCCGATTTCAGTCTACGAAAATATATTATTTGGCTTGCGTATCCACTCTCCAGCGCGGAGTATAACACGGACAGAAGCAGATCAGATCGTTGAAGAAGCCCTTACATCCGTCTTCCTTTGGGAGGACCTGAAAGACAAATTGAAGGTGCGAGCAACGTCCCTCCAACTTGAACAGCAGCAAAAACTCTGTATTGCGCGTCTGTTACCGCTGAAACCGAAAATCATCCTGATGGACGAACCGTGCTCAGCGTTAGATGCGAAAGGCACACTTGCTGTTGAAGAATTAATGGAAGTCCTTGCGGGAACATATACATTCCTTATTGTGACTCACAATATGGCACAGGCGCGGCGCGTTAGCAAAGAGTGTATCTATATGTTTCTCGGAGAACTTATTGAGCATAGAGAAACGCGAGCACTCTTTGAAACACCGCAACATCCTAAAACGGCGGATTACGTGCAAATGCGCTACGGATAAGAATATCCATCAGCCATCAGTCGTCAGTAGGACATTTGTGGTTGCTTGCCGACGATTTTTGACAACCGATAGCCAATTATGAATGCCTTGATGACTCGTCCAGAACTCAGAAAAAAAATCGCTTTGCAGGGTATTGCGTTCATTATAGTGGGAGCCGCGCTCATTTTCATTTGGAATGACCTTAAAAAATCAGGCGCGACTCACATTCAAACGTCGTCAGCATCTCGTGTATCCGGCATATTGCCCAGTCTACTCAGTGATCTCAATCTGATTCTACCGATCAGCCTTTTGGCGGTTCTGTTCGGAGTCGCCTGTGCTTTTTACTTAGAGGAATGGCTTTCAGCAACCAGTTGGGTTCGGCGTTTCATCGAAAGCCAAGTCACCTTTCTGACTGAAATTCCTTCACTTTTGTACGGACTTTTAGCAATCTCGGTTCTTTTTAGCTACGCTGGTGTCTTCAAAGAGATTGGGACCCCTTCTCCTGTCCAGGACGTGAATGAATCTGGATTAGCAGTAGTCCCGTTCCAGCGTAACACCACGATGTTTTACGCAGAGGCTTTAATCTTCATTTTGATGGTAATACCGGTAGCAATCAAAACAACCCAAGAAGCACTTCGATCGGTTACGACACCCATCCGTGAATCTGCCTACGTGTTAGGTGCCAATCAATGGCAAGTAATAGCGAAACAGGTCGTGCCACTTGCCTTTCCAAGTATACTTGCGGGGGGATGCCGTGCAATGTCACGAGCACTCGCCGCGGCTGCATTACTCATCGGTATCCATATCCCCGACCATACAACAGGTCCGAGAGGAATACCGGATAGATTCATGTTATTCTTAGGAGGGGCATTGCTATTGAGTACTATTTCCAGTTTCCTGAAGAAATCGAGGTTAGAAACCTCTCCCACCGCCACGGCACGACACGATTAACTTTGACGAGATAAACGGAGGCGAGAATCTGCGATGCAGACTGAAAAAAAAGAACCCATCCTGAGCATCCATAATCTAAATGTATGGTATGGCGATAACCAGATTCTGAACTCTCTCTCATTTGAGGTACAGCCGCGACAGGTAACTGCCCTCATTGGTCCTGCGAATTGCGGTAAAAGCACACTCGTACGGTGCTTCAATCGTTTAAATGACTTTACGCCGAATTTCAGGTTCAACGGTGAAATACTTTTTAAGGGCAGGGACATGTATGCTAAAAAGACAGAGGTCACCGCCATTCGGAAAAAGATTGGAATGGTGTTCCGAAAACCTGAACCCTTTCAGTGCTCTATCTACGAGAATGTGGCATACGGGGCTCGGATCTCAGGCATACGTCAATCTTCACAGTTAGATACCATCGTTCAGAAAAGCCTTCAAAGATCTGGACTCTGGAACGAAGTTGAACCTATTTTGCACGGGAATCCGAATCAACTCTCTATAGGACAGCAACAACGTCTCTGTATTGCACGTGCTTTAGCCGTTGAACCAGAAATCCTTATATTCGATGAACCGTGTGGAGAACTTGATCCGATCGAAACCGTTAAAATTGAGACCCTCGTGCGGGACCTTATAACGGATTGCACGCTTATCTTCGTCACCAATAAAAGAAGACAAGCCGCACGTGTCTCGGATGTCGCGGGGTTTCTCTACTGCAGCGAATTGATCGAATTCGGAACGACGGAAAAGATTTTTACAAATCCACAAGATACCAGAACAGAACAATATGTGACAGGAATATTAGGTTGAGGAGGGAATGGCAATCAGCAATCAGCAATCGGCTTTCAGCAAAGAAGCGTATAGCGAACCCAAATCCCTCTTCCTGACGGCTCCTTTGCTGACCGCTGACCGCTATGAGAAAAGATATGTTAGAAAACGAAATCAAGGGACTTCAGCACAAAATATTGGAAATGGCGGGGCTTGCGGAACAGATGCTGCGCCAAGCTATCGAATCTGTCCTAACACGAGATAGTACGTTAGCTCAACTCGTTGTTGCTACAGACGATAAGATTGATATGTTAGAAAACGAGATTGAATCATTGTGCATCCAACTGATCGCGCTCCATCAACCGGTAGCAATAGAACTTCGATTTCTAACAACGGCAATGAAGGTTAACCACAACATTGAAAGGATAGCGGATAAAAGCGTTGCTATCGCCAAACGGAGCATTGAGTTGTCGGAACATCCGCCAGTCAAACCGTTCGTGGATTTACCGTATGTCGCACAAGTGATTCAAGCAATGGTTAAGGATGCGATAGATGCATTCGTCAATCGGAACGCTGTACGTGCTTTAGAAATTCGGGAACGTGACGATGAGGTTGACGAGATTTATGAAAAAATGCTCCACGAACTCCTGACGATTTTGAGCGAACATCCGAGACTTATTCAGCCCGGTATTAGCCTCCTACTCCTTTTCCGACATTTGGAACGAATAGGCGATCTCGCATCAAATATCAGCGAAGAAGTCTATTATCTCGTCAAAGGCGATGTCATTCGGCACTCTTAAAACATATAGCGGTCAGCAGTCGGTTTCCATCAGCAATCCGTAAGAAAATCTGTTGCTGGCGGTTTCCGAAAGTTAAAAGCCACCCTGATGATATAGTAAAGTTTAGAATTAATGAGACCCTCTAAAGAGGCGAGGAGGGGTGTTTTGCTGGGCAACTGTCTACATATTTTTCGACTTTACTATAATACTACCGCTGTCAAGATTGCTGGCGGGTTTCCGCCGGATCAAAATGGACATCGAGTTGTGGGAATGCGATTGTAATATTATGTTCTTTAAATTTTTCCCAGATCGTGAAATGGAGATCGCTTGCCACATCAAAACGCTGAAAACAATCGGGAATCCACGCCAGCAACTCAAAATCTAAAGAGGAATCACCGAAGTCAATAAAGCGAACAAAAGGGGCAGTCACGTTGTTCATGTTAGGGGTCGCTTCCTTAATCACTTGAGGGTGCTCATGCGCCGCTTCAAGGAGCACTTTCTTAACAAGCCTCACGTCTGAACCATACGACACACCGACAGAGATGTGAACTCTAAAGCGGTTGTTATAGTGCGTAAGGTTATGAACGGATTCTGTGATCAATTGAGAATTCGGGACGATAACTTCCTTCTCATCAAGCGCGACGATGATCGTTGAACGGAGATTAATGCTGCTCACTCTCCCAAATATGTTAACGTCCATAATCTCTACGAGATCCCCAATTTTGATAGGGCGTTCAAAAATTAGAATAAACCCCGAAATCAGGTTCGAGGCAATATTCTGTAAACCGAAACCGATACCGATACTCAGTCCGCCGAAAATCAACGCCAAACTTGTGAAACTCACCCCGATGGTGCTGAGACTGATAAGCACCCCGATAATGATAAGACTAAAGTGAACGAAGCGGAGTAAGATAAATTGGGTATGTTCCGCGATTTGAAACGCTTGTAGGACCCGCCGCCGCAACATCCATTGCACGTATTTCGACAACACGAACATTCCAAAGACAATAACAAGCCCATAAAAGAGATTTGCTAAGGTTAACCGGTTTACATCTTTCCCACTTATTTCTGTATTGGGCGGATGAAATATTTCTGTGAGCGGATAATGAAAGAATTTACCGAGAATCCCTGTCCCAATTCCTGCAAGCCGTAACCCCAAAACGGTTCCAGTAATCATAACGATAAGGAATAGGAGTGCGAGCAATCGACTTTCGAGATTTTGTGGTATTCTGAGCCGCTTAAACAAGCGACGGAACCACCAGCGTAAAAATCCTGTGAGTATAAACGAAACGACTAAAGTGCCAACTAACAGGACAATCTGATTAACTTTTACCGGATCATCAAGAGTGACTACAGGTGTGTCAAGTAAACTCCGCAGATGTTGAATTAATTCTTTCATCTTATGTTATCCTATCTGTGAATGGTGGTTCACAGAACTGGAGGGAATGCGTAGGGATTGGGGTGGCAGCGTTTCATCCTTCGGCGTTAACAGTGCCTCTCTTTTCACATAGGCAAACTCAATTTGCCCGTCACGCATAAACGCCTTGGAAATCTGCTCGACGATTAATGTTGAAGTGCTTTGCCGATTCATAGCACCGACACGATACCTGAGCTTGCCAATGACACCCGATGGAATAAACTCAAATCGAACATAGGGCGATTCACCTGTCTCCTGACATATTTCGGCTGTCACTTCTGCCGCCTGTTGACACATAATTTCCTCAGCACGCCTGATATTTGAACGATATGTCAACCGAATGATGACCTCATCAAGGATGTATTTGTCGTCTCGTGTGTAGTTAATGACATTCCATCTAAAAAGATGTTGGTTCGGAATCATGACACTCCGTCCAGATTTCTCTTCACCACCGATAGTGCCCCCGACTTGATCCAGCTGCGTATACATAATCGAGATGTCTCGCACATCGCCAATGGTCGCGCCCAAGATGACCCGATCTCCGATCCGATACGGTTTCTGAAGAATAATCAATAACCACGCCGCCAGATTCATGATTGGGTTTCGGATGCCCCACCCCATCAGTGTCATAATAAAGGCTAATGACAGTCCGATGATCCCAAAGACATCAGAAAAAAGAAAAACGACAAGC
>JAPOOP010000610.1 GCA_026713385.1 Candidatus Poribacteria bacterium
GACGGCTTCGCGCTGGACATCATTTAAGGAACTTAATAGGTTATCGGTCAATGTTTGCCCCTTGCCTCGTCGTATTAGGGGAAAATACACTTTATAGATATATTTGCGAACCGTGTCTTATCGTCCCCAATTTCATTCTATAAAGTATACACGATTTGGGTTAATTTTGCAAGGGGAAAATATCAAAAGATTGCAGGGAGTTTGCGCGATTTACGTCTCAGATCCGGTGCGGTTAGATAAAGTTTCAGAATTTAAACCGGTAATTTCTTATTGAGATCCGGTGCGGTTGCGTGAAAGACCCTACCGGGTCTGGGGAATGTATCAAATTACCGAAATATTTATTTAAACTTCATGAAACCGCACCTACCGGACCGGAGGATCGAGGAAACAGTCCTTCACAAGCAAACTCTCTTGCTCAAATGAGGTATTCCTTCAAGAATTGCCCAGTATATGAGGCTTTGACTTTCGCAATCTCTTCGGGTGTGCCTTGCGCTAAGACCTCGCCCCCTTTATGGCCTCCCTCTGGACCGAGATCAATGACATAGTCGGCGGTTTTGATAACATCCAAATGATGCTCAATTACAAGGACGGTATGTCCACTATCGACGAGACGGTTGAGACTGTCCAAAAGTTTCTGGACATCTGCGATGTGGAGTCCTGTGGTCGGCTCATCTAAGATATACAGATTATGCTTACCTCGCTTGATTTTGCCAAGCTCGCTTGCCAACTTTATCCGTTGTGCTTCACCGCCGGAGAGAATCGTAGCAGGATGACCAATTTGGAGATACCCCATACCGAGTTGGTAAAGGACATTCAATTTATGATGAATCAATCGCTGATCGGCGAAAAATTCGACACCTTCCTCAATTGACATGTTGAGAATTTCAGAGATATTCCTTCCGTTATAGGTAACATCAAGCGTATCCTCATTATAACGTGCGCCCTTACAGGTCGGACAGATGACTTCGACATCCGGCATAAAGTGGAGTTTGGTGGTAATAGTGCCTTCGCCGTGGCACTCCTCACACCGTCCGCCTTTGACGTTGAAACTAAATCGGGAGGCGGTATACCCCCTCGTAAGCGAGAGCGGGGTACTGGCGAAAAGTTTACGAATATTATCGTAAAATCCGATGTAAGTGGCAGGATTGGAACGCGGTGAACGTCCGATGGGGGACTGATCGATACTGATAACGTCATTGACGTGTTCATGTCCACCCAATTCATCGTGGGCACCATAGAGCGTCCGACTGTCACGGTAGAGAGAATAAAGTTTCTTGTAGAGAATCTCATTGACGAGCGTACTCTTGCCAGAACCGGAGGCACCGGTGATGCAGATAAATACCCCAACCGGAATATCAACGTCAATATTTTGCAGATTGTTCTCCCTTGCCCCCGTGATGCTAAGGAATTTGCCATTCAAGTCCCGACGTTGCTTTGGCAAGTGAATCTCTCGCCGCCCGCTCATATAGAGTCCCGTCAAAGATTCGGGACAGTCAAGAATCGTTTCAAGTTCACCTTGAATGACGACCTCTCCGCCGTGGATACCCGGTCCGGGTCCGAGTTCGATAATATGATCGGCGGCGCGAATTGTGCTTTCATCGTGTTCAACAACGATAACGGTGTTGCCGATGTCGCGTAACTTTCGTAGGGTCTCTATCATCTTGGCATTGTCTTTTGGATGTAAGCCGATACTCGGTTCATCAAGGACATAGAGCATCCCCATCAACCCAGAGCCGATCTGTGTGGAGAGGCGGATTCGCTGTGATTCGCCACCGGAGAGCGTCGCAGAACGGCGATTAAGGTTCAGGTAATCGAGTCCGATGCCGAGCAGGAGGGTAATCCGATCGACCAATTCTTTGATGACGCGACTACCCGCCTCCCGTTGCTTCTCCGGCATATCCGTGATAGTTAGTAAGAAATCCCTCAATTCTTCAAAGTGCAACTCGCCGACTTCGTGGATAGTTTGACCGTCAATCGTAACGAGAAGCCGCTGTCGCTTGAGTTTAGCCCCGTGGCAATCAGGACAAGTGCGCTCTACCATCACCTTTCGGAGATATTCCTCCATTCCGGAGTGCGCTTCTCCCTGCTTTCGGTAACGCCGATAGTGCCGGTCAATTCGAGTGATGATCCCATCAAAACGGATTTTTCGACCAAGATGGCGTCTTTCAACGGGGCGTGCCCCTTCTGGTTGCAGGATCGGAAATTCTTCGCCGTGTGTACCGTGATAGAGAATATCAATGACCTTCTCTGGAAGGTCTGAAAAAGGAACGTTCAGGTCGAATCCGTAGTGTGCGGCAAGACTGTACATTGTCCTACCATCCCACCTATCGGGATCGTAGTTAAACGCTTGATGAACGAATGCCCCCTCTGCGATACTTCGACTCTTGTCAGGAACGAGTAGATTCGGATGCACCTGTAGGTAGGTGCCGAGACCGGAACAGGTCCCACATGCCCCAGTCGGTTCATTAAAGGTAAAGTGATGCGCGCCGAGTTCAGCCATGAGCACCCCGTGCTTGGGACATCCGAAACCTTCCAATAACTCTATTGCGTCAGCCTCGGTATCATCTGGGAACTGGACATCAAAACGCATGAATCCTTCACCGACGAGCATTGCGTGTTCAAGGGAGGCGAGCACCTGCTTGTCAATGTCTTTTTTAATATAGAATTTGTCAACGATAACTTGGATGTCATATTCTTGATCCGGATCGAGTTCAATTTCTTCGCTGATGTCGTGTTCAACACCGTCAATCCTGACGTGCCTACACCCTTTCGTACGGATGTCGTCGAAGAGATAGTCATAATCTTCACCGTAAATTTTGAAGACTGGCGCGTGAATTTCAACCTCAGCACCATCTGGCATCGAGAGCATCCGTTCCAAGATCTGATGATGCGAACGGATCGGAATTTCACCTTCACAATAAGGACAGTGGGCGACACCGATAGTTGCGAAAAGCATACGGAGGTAGTCTTGTAAATCGGTCATCGTACCGACAGTGGAGCGCGGATTCATCGTGATCGTTTTCTGTTCAATAGAAACGACAGGTGACAATCCATCAATGAAATCGACATCCGGTTTTTTGAGCTGTGTGATAAAGCGTTTGGCGTACGTAGACATCGACTCCAAGAATCGACGTTGCCCTTCGGCGTAGACGGTATCAAATGCCAATGAAGATTTACCGGAACCGCTGATACCTGTGACAACGACGAGTTGGTCTCGTGGGATCTCAACTTCAACGTTTTGTAGGTTATTCTCTCTCGCGCCTTTAACGGCAACAGTCTGTCTCATGCATGCCTCCTATTTTTTAAAATTATTGAGTTAGAGAAATTTACCGCGGTTGAACTGATCGTAAGCAATTCTAATTCGTTGTCATTTGGTAGGCGACATCCACTTCGACTGCAGCATTGTACAAATCCGAATCCAATGTTACAAGCGGTAAGTCAAGGCGCATAGCGAGCTCCAGATAACTTGCATCATAAGTTGTCAATCCATGCTTCTCTGCTAACCCACAAACTGTCTTCATTGTATTTCCTTGTGTTGCTGCAGCAGTATCAATTGTAAGAGGAAGTATCGCTACCACATCAAGATATTGCGATAAAACTTCTCTGCTTATACGCTTTCGTCGGTAAGCCATGAGCAGTGCATTACTAACTTCCTGATAAAATAATGACGGAACGACTGCCAAAGTTATACCGCGCTGCAAGTCTTCCAAAATTAACTGTGCCTGTTCTTCAATCTCATCAGGTAGAAGACCTGCTATTAAAAATGAGCAATCAACGACCATCATCTGCGGCCTTCGTTCTTCCAATCCGTCACCTCACGACCTGTCCCAATAGGGAACTTTACACGTAACTCAATCAATCGGCTGTAAGCGTCATTCACCTCAGCTTGCCCGATTTCACGAGGCGGAACCATTACCGCTACAACTTTACCTCTATTGGTTATAGAAAAACTTTCCCCATTCTCAACGCGCTTGAGAAGCCTTGATAAATGCGTTTTTGCTTCATGAACCCCTATCTCAGTCATTTGATTGATACTCCTTTCTGAAAAAATATGGAAATCTGTCCTATAGGAACGGATTATTTGCATCGAAATAATATGCGGGTTCCTCTACGGAAGTTTGGCTGTCTTTTGTCAAACGGATCGGTGCTGAAAACTGTTCTATAATCCCTTTCTGTGCAAGCCATTCACACGCCAATTCAAAGGCGAGTTGACGGCTGCCGAAATGGGTATAGATGTCGGTAATCGTGCGTTCCTCACCCGATTCCTCAAGGAAATCGAGTAGTGGCTTGAAGAGTGCCTGTAGATTATCTTCCAAATACGCGTCAATCCGCTCAAGGGCATCGCGGAGCATTGTCTCGTCTTTCTGCTTGTCTATCAGATCCGTGAAAACGGTGTTGAAAAAGGAAGGGTTGTGCGCAAGTGCTTGATAGATAACCTTGCGCCTCGGTGTTTCACCGTGCAGGAGGACTTCAATACGTGCCACCTCCCTGACGAGGTATGTTAGATAAAGAAACGTGTAATCCATATCTTGCTTGAGATGGAACCATTTTTCGGCTTTTGCGAGTATGGCTGCCACGTTGGCACCTGCGTTGAGGAGTTGAGAATGTTTATCCCGTTCACCGACTTGCAAGTAGGAGGAATCTTCCACACGAAAATTAGCATTACCCTCTACAGAGAAAAGACTATCCTTGGAAAAAAGAACTCGACTTTCGGCGAGAATTGAATGCAGTGAACTGCCTTGTAGCGACCCATCTAACAACTTTCTATAGTCACTGCGGGTGTGGAGTTGAACCCGGAACGGAA
>JAPOOP010000253.1 GCA_026713385.1 Candidatus Poribacteria bacterium
CCACACCGGCAATCGAGATGAATTCGTGGAATCCCTACGCGAGGCAAATATTGAATGCAGTGTTCATTATATCCCGTTACATCTCTTTGAATTTTATCAAGAGCAATACGGCTACCGTGTCGGTGATTTCCCGTGCGCTGAGGCGGCATTTGAACGCGTCGTGAGTCTACCCCTCCATCCGGGTTTAACGGAAGAGGAAATTCATATTGTAATTAATACCATTGGCGGTTTTTTTTCTCATGCTCGCTAACGATATACCCAACAACTTTGACAGCGTCTCCATAAAGATAGCCTCAAGCACAGATATAAAAAATCGTGCAAAACGAACGGCATGTAAGATGCGCGGCACAGAAGGGGCTACCTGGCCATGCCCAGAGCGCGGAAAATGTGACTGCGGCGAGGTCAAGAAGGCGGAGACTATTAACTACCGCTCCCTCCGTCCTGAACCGGAGGGTCTCTTCTGTGAGGCTATCTTTGGACCCCAAAAAAACTGGGAGTGTAACTGTGGTAAGTATAAATGGATTAAACATAAAGGGATGATATGTGATCGCTGCGGTGTAGAAGTAACACACTCGCGTGTGCGGCGCGAACGCTTTGGTTATATCCAACTTGCCGCACCTGTTGCTCATATCTGGTTTTCTAAAAGTTACCCGTCTGTGCTTGGAATTTTTTGTGAACTTTCCTCGCGTGATGTTGAACGTGTACTCCACTGTGAGGCTTCTATCGTTATGGAGGTAACTGATCCAAATTGTCCGCTTGAATTCCTGCAGATATTAAGTGAACTTGAGTACATAGAGTACAACAAGAAGTACTATGGAAAATTTCGCATCTGCACTGGTGCGGAAGCCATCGGTGAACTTCTCCGTTCCGTCGATCTTCAAAAAGAAATAGAGAAGTTAAAAACTGCTTGGGCGACAACAAGTAACAGACAAAAGAAAAGCAAACTCACCAAACAAATTGAACACATAGAGAAATTTGTTAAGTCTGAACAACGTCCCGAATTAATGATCATGGATGTGATCCCTGTTTTTCCCGCCGGTTTACGGATGCTCGTGCCTCTTGGAGGTGGAAAGTTCGCCACCAGCGATTTGAATGACTTATATCGTCGTATCCTCAACCGGAACAATCGTCTGCGCAAGTTAATGCAATTCAACCTTCCAGAAGCTATCTTACGCAACGAAAAACAGCAATTACAGGAAGTAGTTGATGTGTTGTTTGACAATCAGCGCGCTAAGAGACAGGTCACCGATTCAGAAAATCGGACCTTGAAGTCGCTTTCCCATATTCTCACAGGAAAATATGGAATTTTCCATCAAAGTCTGATTGGGAAGCGTGTCAATTACTCTGGGCGGGGTGTTATCGTCCGCGATCCCGAATTAGGGATGCACCAATGTGGCTTACCCAAGCGACTCGCTATCAAATTGTTTGAGCCTTTTATTATCAAGAAACTGATAGATTGTGGCTACGCACAGACAGTGAAACGGGCAAAATATCTCACCAAGCAGTCTGACCCGGACTCACCGGTATGGAAAGTCTTGGCCGATGTTATCGATCAACACCCTATTCTGTTGGTGAGTCAATCCAATTCCCATAGTCCGGGAATCCAAGCCTTCATGCCTATACTGATAGACGGTAACGCAATCAGGGTTCCCACACCCACCTATGACCTCTTTAACACTAAAAGTAATAGTGGGGAGGTGACCGTACACGTCCCGCTCAGAAGATCGACGCGTTTTGAGGCACGGTTTCGCCTACTTGCCAAGGATCATATCCGAAACCGCTCAAACGGAAAGCCTCTCATGTGTCCCTCTCGAGACGCGGTACTCGGTTTAAACTTCCTCACGCGAACCTCTTCCGAACACATCGCAGACGCAAAAGCCTTGCATAAAGCCTATATCTCTCAAGTGTTTGAACCCCTTTATGGCAAATCGTGGTATCGCCGTCGCTATACAAATCTACAGGAGGTGGTCTTTGCATACGAAGCAGGTAAATTGGAACTGCACGATAGTATTCAACTCTCTCTTTCAAGCAAACAAGTGCCGATCCTTACGACAGTCGGACGCGTCATTTTCAATCAAATTCTTCCGCCAGATCTGGAATGGATAGATGAATACACAAATACCCGCATCCCATTTTTCAATGATGAAGTAACAGAGGCAACACTCACCGAACTCCTCACGCAATCTTTTGATACCTCCGAGAAATACGGGATCGTCTCCTTTTTAGAGAAACTTCAAAAACTGGGGTTTGAGTACGCAACCCGCAGCGGTAGTTCCTTGACTCTAAAAGATTGTTTTCAGTCTATCTCTGATCGTGATGGATTAGATGTTATAGACTATTTCAGCACAGCTACGCGCTTCCGCAACAGGAATACTCACAGGATAATCGCCCTCCGAAAAACAATGGATCTCAATCGCAGCCTCGTTAACGTGGCATCGGATGTCGTAATTACGGAGGAAGATTGTGGCACCCGTCGATCCTTAAGCAAATTTGCGAGCGAAAACAGCATGCTCGCCGCTAAAATTAGTGGAAGAACCGCTGCAGAAAATATTAGACATCCCATTACAAAAGAAATTCTTGTTGATACGGGGGCACTCATATCCCCACAAGCCTCTACGCTTATCAACAACGTTAACATTAAAGCTGTCAAAGTCTACTCCGTTTTGACATGCGAAACAGCACACGGCATATGTGCAAAATGCTATGGCACCGATCTCAGCAAGGGGACCTCCGTTGACTTCGGTAAACCCATCGGCTCTATCGCAGCAGAATCTATCCGTGAACTTAACATGCAGCCGTTATTGATGCCCCCAGATTTTCATAAAGATATTCCCCCAGATTTTGTGGCACGGATACGCCGCCTGATTGAACTTTTTGAGGTGCCCAAACCGAAGAAAGAGGACATCACGAG
The DNA here is from genome assembly GCA_026713385.1 of Candidatus Poribacteria bacterium. Lineage (GTDB taxonomy): Bacteria > Poribacteria > WGA-4E > WGA-4E > WGA-3G > WGA-3G. The sequence continues at coordinate 2,912 of JAPOOP010000253.1, forward strand.
CCCACACCATATTTTAAAAACCGGCAGTCCCTTCACCAAAGGTGTGCATATTAAAGGCGAAGAAGCAACCTGGACTTACCTCATTAATGAAATACAAAAGGTGTATCCAGCAGAAAGCCTCAACGACAAGCACCTTGAGGTTATTGTGAGACAGATGTCGCGGAAGATCCGAATTACAGAACGCGGAGATACCCAATTTTCTCTCAACGAGGAGATAGACAAACTCCAATTTCACAGAGAAAATCAGAAAATCTACAAAAACGGAGGGGTCCGTGCTCAAAGCGAACCTATCTTGCAAGGCATTACCAAAGCGGCTTTAAATACAGAGAGTTTCCTTGTCGCAGCATCTTTGAAGCAGCCGAGGAAGGTTTTGGTAGATGCCGCAATTCAAGGGAAAAAAGATCCGCTCTCCGGGATCAAGGAAAGTGTGATGACTGGTAAACTCATTCCAGCGGGCACAGGCTTTAAAACGTCTACCTAATTCAAAACAGATGCCCAGCATGTCAGACAAACAACTTCATCAAATCATTCCGAGCGAAGTCTGTTACTCGTGTGATGTTTGCTGCCGATTTTTAGAGGCGGACAGTCCACTTGCGCCGATCTTCACCGAACTTGAGACGGAGAAAGCCATCGCACACGGTGCCGATCCGGTGCTGTTCCGTTCACAGGTAGACGGAAAAAGTGCACAAATCCAACTAAAACCGCACAACGATTTCTATATCTGTCCGTTTTTTGAACCAGAGACGAGCCATTGCACCATCTATCCAATCCGTCCGCTTGACTGTCAACTCTATCCGTTCGCGC
>JAPOOP010000338.1 GCA_026713385.1 Candidatus Poribacteria bacterium
ACTTCCAAGATGATGTATCAGGAGCTTGAACAATCACTCTCACGGTTCGCTTCGGTGGAGCAGAAACTCCGCATCTTGCGGCGATATAAACGACGGGAAACGCTCCGTATTGGACTGCGCGATCTACTTAAAGTCGCAAACGTTGAAACAACAACGTTAGAGTTGAGCAATTTAGCAGAAGCGGCACTGCAACACTGCTACGAAATCGGGCGCGATCAGATTATGAAACCGAAGTTCGGAACGCCGCTCAATGAAGAAGGCACTGCGCCGTGTCGTTTCGCTATCATCGGGATGGGGAAGTTAGGCGGCTATGAACTCAACTTTAGCTCCGACATAGATCTCATTTTTGTATACTCAGACGACGCGCGGACTGATATGGGAATTGACAATAGTGAGTACTTCTCTCGTCTTTGCGAATTTATCATCAAGGCAATGAGTGAGATAACCCCGGAGGGTTATGTTTTTCGGGTTGACATCCGCTTGCGTCCGGAAAGTAGTGCAGGTGTTATTATCCGCTCTATGGAGAGTTACGAAAGTTACTATGAAGGATGGGGTGACTTGTGGGAACGTCAAGCTTTAATTAAAGCGCGTCCTGTCGCTGGAGATATGGCTTTTGGTGAGGAGTTCATTCGCATGATCCAGCCGTTTGTCTATCAGCGTTACTTAGATGGCGTGACGCTCACAGAGATTAAGGCAGACATCCGACGTACCAAAGCGCGAATAGAGGAGCGGCTCGTCAATGAAGGTGCGAATCTTGCGAAACATGTAAAACTCGGTCCGGGTGCTATTCGTGATATTGAATTCACCGTACAGTGTCTTCAGATGATTCATGGTGCCAAACGAAAGTCATTGTGTTCGCACAATACTTTGGAAGTACTTGCGGCGTTAAAAGCGAGTACACTGCTCAGCGCAGAGGATGCGGACGCGCTCATGGCGGCTTATAGGTTTTTACGCACCGTTGAGAACTGCATTCAAATTGAGACAGACCAGCAGCGTTATTCGATCCCAGAGAGAGAAACTGAGGAACGGGAACTCGCCCGGCGCACGGGGTACCAACACACCACAGAAACCGATGCTCTGGAGGCGTTTCGAGAAGATTATCGCGCCCACACTGAACAGGTACGTGCAATCTTTAAGAAGATCACAGCGACTTCGATTCAATCTGAAGATGGGATACCTGACATCGCTGTTTTGCTTTCGGAAGAGGATCCACAACAACTGGAAACCTTCTTGAGCACGTTTCGTTTTGAAAATATAAGAAACGCGCAGCGTCTTTTAAAACAACTCGCGAACGGTGGAGAAGGCATTCAATTCTCACCAAATGTGCGGCGCACCTTCTTTAAACTCGCGCCGACGCTCCTAAATGTTTTGCGTGATTCCCCTAATCCGGACATGGCACTCCGTTACCTGTCGGCATTTACAGATAAAGTGGGTGCGCGGAGTAGCTACTACACGATGTTCGCTGAAAAGCCTTCAACACTCGAAGCGCTTACCCGCGTCTGTGGCACGAGTTTATATCTCGCAGATATGCTCATCGCGAGTCCTGAACTCTTTGATCTACTGACGGTTCCTACGTTGATAGAACGCCCCAAAACGCTCACTGAGAAACAAACGGAGGCGTTGGAGGTGGTCGCGCAAGCCCCTGACAGAATGCTGCCTATGTTGCGGCGATATAAGAACGACGAGATTTGGCGTATCGCCTTGCGGAACATTCTGGGGAACGCGACACTGCCGGATACAACGCAAGAACTCTCTGATTTAGCCGAAGCTACTTTGCAAGCCATTTATCCAGAAATCGAGGCAGAATTCCGAGAAACACACGGCACGCCACTTGCTCCTGATGGAACGCCCGTAACGTTCGCTATCATTGCGATGGGTAAATTTGGCGGACGTGAACTGAACTTCAGCTCAGACTTAGACGTTATGTACGTCTATTCGGCAGATGGTGAGACGACAAAAGGCATGCCGAATGTGGAGTATTTTTCAGCTGTCGGTTTGGAGTTAGTAAAACGACTTGCTGGAAATCAGGGGATGGGTGTCTATGAAGTTGATCTACGGCTTCGTCCGCACGGAACAGGTGGCGCGATTGCTCTGCCGCTGACAGGATATCAGAATTACTACGATAATACCGCAGAAGTTTGGGAACGTCAGGCGTTAACACGTGCACGCGTTGTCACTGGAGACATAGAACATCTCGGAAACCAGTTTTTGGAAATCGCCCACGCCTTCTGTTATGGGGATGCCCTAACGTCCGAGGAGATCGCCGAAATTGTACATACACGCCAACGGAAGGAAGCGCAAGTCACCCGCAAGACATCTACTCGACGGAGAAGGGGTGGCAAGGCACAAACCCCTGCTGCCAATGTCAAATCGGGATACGGTGGACTTGTTGATATTGAATTTGCTGTCCAAACGCTTCAATTGGTGCATGGCGGCAGAGAAACTTCCGTGCGTGTGCAAAACACGCCGTTTGCGATTGATAGATTGCACAAAATCGGGGTACTGACAGAGGCACAGCGTGATGGATTAGGGGAAGCGTATCAATTTTTGAGACGCGTCGAAAATGCCTTACGCATTGTTCACGATCGACCATTGGATGCGCTTCCAAAAAATCGTGAAGAACTGGGACAGTTGGCACGCCGTCTCGGATACACGGGAGGTAACGATAAACCCGCTGCAGAGGCGTTTTTACAAGATTACGGAAAGTGGACGGAAACGACCCGTTCGCTTTTCAACGAGATTCTTGTCAAATGAACGTTATTCACCCAATACGTCTCACCGAACCGCAAGGAACAATTAAAATCCTTGAGAAATCGCGACGAACCTGCTAAAATAGATGCCAATTCTTTTTGGAGTAGGGAGAAAATTTTATGGTTTACGGACAAGGCACACATCAATATACTGTGCAAGAGAATTGGTGGACACTTCCAGACGGTTGGGAATTCGGTTGGGTTCCCGCTGTTGGTGTTGATTCACAGGACCGCGTCTATGTTTACAGTCGCAGTGAACATCCGATGGTCATCTTCGATCGTGACGGCAATTTTATCGACTCTTGGGGCGATGATATTCTCAAAGATGCTCACGGGATTTTCATCGATGCCGATGATAATATCTATTGTACAGAACGTGATACACACGTTATACGGAAGTTCACTACGGACGGTGAGTTGCTGATGACGCTCGGCACACCGGATGTCCCCGGTGCGGAAGGTGAACCTTTCAATAAGCCGACAGATTTGGCACTCGGACCCGATGGCGAAATGTATATCACTGACGGCTATGGCAACGCCCGCGTTCACAAATACTCGCCTGATGGTGAGCTGATTAAATCGTGGGGACAACCGGGCACAGGTCCGAGTGAGTTTGACCTCCCGCACTGTGTCAGGGTCGATCCGCGCAATAGACTCATGGTCGCCGACAGGGAAAACAATCGTATCCAATTCTTTACCCTTGAAGGTGAGTACATTGAAGAATGGGGAGATCTGTTGCATCCAGACACGATTTACATTGGTGACGACGAACTTGTCTATATCGCTGAACTGGACCAACGTATCACAATCATGACGCTGGATGGCGAGGTTGTCTCTCAATGGGGCAGTGAACCCGGCAGTTCGGTCCCCGGTGAATTTATGGCATGCCCACACGGTATCTGGTTGGATTCGCGCGGCGATATCTACGTCGGTGAAGTTCAAGCGGATGCGCGTCTTCAAAAGTTCGTCAGGCAACGGTAGCATCGGTTCCTAAGACGAAGTTTTCATACTGCATCGTTGTAGGGCGAGGTCTCTGTGCCTCGCCCGTTCCTACATTCAGGCTCAACATTATGGAAACCGAAAATTTCTCATTTTTCCAGAAAGTGAATAGGGATTTTGACAAGGCGGCTCAATTCACGGAGTATCCACGTGGGCTTTTGGAGCAGATAAAGGTATGTAATAGCTCGTGCCATTTCACATTTCCAATAAAGCGGGATGACGGGACTATTCAAACCATCCACGGCTGGCGTGCAGAGCATAGCCACCATATTCTCCCAACGAAAGGTGGCATCCGTTACAGTACCCTCGTTAACGAAGATGAGATAATGGCACTTGCGGCATTGATGACGTACAAGTGCGCGCTGGTTGACGTGCCATTTGGCGGTGCCAAAGGTGGGATTCAATTGGATAGACGCGAATATTCAGAAAGTGAATTGGAGCGCATCACCCGCCGTTATACCTACGAGTTGATTCAGAAGAATTACATCGGACCCGGGATAGATGTACCAGCACCTGACTTCGGTACGGGTGAGACCGAAATGGCGTGGATCCTGGATACCTATCTCACAATGGCACCTGACAAGCTTAATGCTACTGCGTGCGTAACAGGCAAACCGATCGAACAAAACGGGATTCATGGACGGCAAGGGGCTACTGGACGCGGTGTTGTCTTCGGTTTAGAAGAAGTATGCGGCTTCGCAGAGGACATGAAACCACTTGGGCTATCTCCGGGTCTACAAGGAAAAAGCGTTATTGTTCAAGGGTTTGGTAAGGTCGGCTACCATGCAGCGAAGTTTCTGGTGGAGGCGGATGCACGCGTCATTGGGATTATTGAGCGAAATGCTGGCATCTATGACCCAGAAGGATTTGATGTCGAAAAAGTCGCCATGCATCGTGCGGAAACCGGATCAATCTGCGGGTATCCGAGTGCTGAACTTATTGAGAATCCGAACGATGGTTTGGAGTTAGAATGTGATATTCTCATCCCCGCGGCACTTGAGAATCAGCTTACGACAAAAAACGCGCCCCGAATCAAAGCCGCTATTATCGCCGAAGCTGCAAATGGACCCACAACACCAGCTGCTGACGAAATTTTTCAAAGACGGGGGATTATGGTTATACCGGATACTTTTCTCAACGCTGGTGGTGTCACCGTCTCCTATTTCGAGTGGCTTCGGAATCTGTCGCATGTACAATTTGGGAGACTCGGAAAACGTTTCGAGGACCAAACCCAACACGCAATGCGCCGTGCTGTTGAGAAAGCGACCGGCTATACATTTTCAGACGATGAGCGTGCGTTAATACATGGCGCAGATGAGGAAGATTTGGTGAACTCCGGTCTTCAAGATACGATGATAAATGCCTATCAGGAGATGCGTGAAACCCGCACGCAACATAGAGATAAAAACAACGCCATAGATTACCGAACGGCTGCGTTTATCAATGCCATTCATAGAATTGCAAAATCCTATATGCAGTTGGGTATTTTCCCATAGTTTGTATATATATTACGAAAACATCCGATAGTAGCGATTTTTCAATCGCTACTTTCCACCGACTAAAATATAGCAAAAAGGAACAGAAAAGATGATTTGTCTAAGTGTGAATGTAAACAAAATCGCAACACTGCGAAACTCACGAGGTGGTGATATTCCGGATGTGCTTACGGCTGTCGATACCTGCGTCGCCGCTGGGGCACAAGGTATCACTGTGCATCCGCGCGAAGATGAACGCCATATCACACCGACAGATGTGCAGGACATCGCTGAACGGTTAATAGAAATCAATACCCAAAAAAGATCCAACATTGAATATAACATTGAAGGCGATCCGAGACCGGATCTCATTGATATGGTGCTACGCACAAAACCGACGCAATGCACGCTCGTCCCCGTTGTCGTAGGTGAAATAACAAGCCACACTGTTTGGGACATCCGCAAAGATGGCAATACATTAAAACCGATCATCGAAGGGTTGAAAAATGCGGATATCCGTGTGAGTCTATTTAGTGGAACCGATGTGGAACAGATAGCAAGAACGCGAGACATCGGTGCAGATAGAATTGAACTTTACACTGCTCCTTATGCGATGGCACAGACAAAGACAGAGATCGAACGCGAGTTCGCGTTGTTGGAAACTGCGACAGCAAAAGCAGTAGATTTAGGGCTTGGTGTCAACGCCGGACACGATCTCAATCTTGAAAACCTACCCTTGATGCAGAAATTACCGGGACTCCTTGAGGTTTCTATTGGGCATCATCTGATGGCAGACGCGCTCTATATCGGATTGGAAGCCGCTGTTAAAGCCTATCGACGTGCGCTGGGGCAACAAACAACATGACAGAATCCAAAACATGTGCCATTTTCGATTTAGATGGCACGATTATCCGTCTCTCCTCAGAGCAGATTTTTCTGACGCACCTATTGAACCACGGCGAGATCCCTATACCGAATCTGCTTGCGTGGACATCCAATTTTCTGAGGGTTAAGTCCCTGTCAGTGGCGAAATCTAACAAAATCTACCTTCGCGGTTTAGAACAGGATCACATCCATGAAATTGCACGCCGCTGTTTTGTTGACCCATTGCGTGCAAGCATCGCGCCTCATATTTCTAAATTGATATACGCCCACCGCGCCGAAGGACGAACAGTTATTCTCATGTCAGGTTCGTTGGCGTTCCTCGTTCAGCCGTTTCATGAACATTTTCAAACTGATATGATGGTTGCTCACGAGTTGGAAGTGGTTGACGGAAGGTTTACTGGACAACGTATCGGACTGCACCCTTTTGCAGAAAACAAAGCGAAACTTGCCCAACAACTCGCAACCGAGCATGGGTTTGACCTGAGTGCTTCCTACGCGTATGGAAATCATCATACGGATGCATACAAGCTGGAATTGTTTGGGCATCCGGTCGCCGTCAATCCAGACAGGAAGTTGCAACGAATCGCTATGGAAAAAGGTTGGCACATAGAAAAATGATGCGACTTGAAAAGTATATTGCTACTTCAGGCATCGCCTCGCGGCGGTCAGCGAAAAAGAGCATTCGAGATGGAGCCGTCACTGTCAATGGTGAACCCATTTTGGTCCCGGGACACCCGATTAACGTAGAGATTGACTCTGTTGAATTTGAGGGAAAACAGGTCGAACCGTTAGCAGAACACGCCTATCTGATGCTGAATAAACCCGCAGGGTGCTTGACGACGCGCCGCGATGAACGCGGTCGCCCTACTGTCATGGAGCTCGTCGCGGATCTACCCGATACCATCTACCCTGTCGGACGCTTGGATTTGGAGACCGAAGGGCTTCTCCTTTTCACAAACGATGGAGACTTTGCCTATCAGTTGCTACATCCGAGCCATGAAGTAGAGAAAACCTATCTCGCGTGGGTGAAGGGTGTGCCGTGCGACAGCGCTATTCAACGGTTGCGTCAAGGCGTTACGATTTCAAGCGGAACAACGTCACCGGCGAAGGTCAAGCGTTTAAAAGCAAATAAAGATAGCGCGTTAGCAAAATTTGAGGTAGTGATTCACGAGGGGAAGAAACGACAGGTACGTTTAATGTTTAAAACCGTGGGGCATCCGGTAATCCGTTTGAAGCGGGTCCGAATCGGTAATTTGCGGTTAGGCAACCTTCCGTCTGGACAGTATCGACTTCTAACGCCAGAGGAGGTTTCTGAGTTGATGTTGTAAGTGCGGTTTAGAACCGCACTTACCGGAGATTGTTAGTTGGAACTCGCCAAATCTTTGACCCGTTCCAGCATTGCTTCGGCGTTCTGTCTTATATTTTCGTCCTTAGCATGGTGGGATAACTTTTCAAGCGCGACGATCGCATCTTCAAAATTTCCTTTGATGGCGTACGTCACGCCGAGATAGTACTGCGCAGGCTCATAGACTTTACTTTTCGGATATGTGTCTATGACAACTTTGAAGTGAGAGACAGCCTTTTCAAAGTGCATCTCTGCTTCTTCGCTGTTTTCAAGCATAGCCCCTTCAACGAGTCCGCCGTAAGCAAGTCCCAATTGGCTGTGCAGGTTTGGAATGAGCTTCGTGCGGTTTTTTGGGTCATTTTCAAACGCTTTCTCACTAAACAAGACTGCGTTTTCAATCTGTTGTCGTTCGAGGTAGGTAAGCGCGACTTGAGCGTTGAGTTTGGCATCATCCGATTTCGCCTTCAATTTTTCCAATTTCTCTTGAAATGCCGTCTCTTTTTCCAACGCATCTTTCATAATCGGTGAAAACTGATCCGGTGTGAGAAATCCTGAAGCCTTTTGGATGAGACCTCCATCTGGACTGACGAACAGGACTGCCGGGTAAGCCGTAACACCGTATCGGCTTCGGGTCTCTTCATTGATGGGACGTTCCTTGTCTTCTGGATTCACTTTGACGGGAACAAACTTTTCAGAGAGCTCAATAATGTGTGCATCCGTAAACGTTTCGGCATCCAGCCGCTTACAGAACCCTCACCAATCGGTGTAGAAGTCCATCATCATCGGTTTACCGGTCGTCTTGGCTTCTGACATGCTCTCTTCGATTGACTTACTCCATTGGACCTCTTCACTCGCGATGAGCGCGGGTATTGTGCCCACCATCAGCAGTAGTACACCGAGTGATATACGGCGAAAAACAGTATTAAACATTAGTTTTCTCCTTTTTTATTTAATAACGCCTTAATTTACGATTCCATTAGTTTCAGTAGTACTATTGTCACACCTGCACTACTTTTCAGTTGCAGTCTCTTCCTCGCTCTGCTCAAGAGCAGCTGCACTGGTTGTTTTGCTTGATAGCGTTGTCCGACACTTGAAACAGGTAATAATAATTCTGACGAGTTCTTTCTGTCTGCCAATGTAGGATTGCTTCTGCTCTGTTTGTACGTGCCTTTTGCAGCGAGGACACCACTGTTGTTTTGCTCCTAACATGATACGCTCCTTTGTGATGTTGTGTCCAGAATCAATGCCTTTTGCTCGTCTGCAGGAAATAGACACACCCAATCACGGTAAAAGTTCTCATTTTTTTACTTTCCGACGCAGAACTGAGAGAAGATTCTATCTAAAATATCTTCAGTTGTCGTTTTACCGACGATGTCTCCGAGACCGTCCAAACTGATTCGTAGATCGACAGCGACGAGGTCAGGGGGCATACCGTTTTCGAGGCTCTCTATTGCATAATTAAGTCCTTCGCTTGCGCGTCGGAGCGCTTCTTGGTGGCGAGCGTTTGTTACAATCGGCGATTCACCGACGACCAATTCGCCTCCGATCAATTCCTCACAAATCGCAGCCTTTAGGGCATCAAGTCCCTTGCCCTCAGGAATTGCTGTCTCGACAATCTGTTTTTTAGGACAATGCCCAAGCAATGCGGTTAATGGTGTCAGAACCGGTAGATCCACCTTGTTGAGAATAAGAATTGCCTTGGTTGATTGTGCTGTCTGTAAGAGTTCCAAGTCTGCGTTGTTCAGCGGTTGCGATGCATCGAACATCAACAGTAACAGTTCTGCCCTGTCAAGCACCGCTTTGCTCCGTTCAACACCTTGTTGTTCTACAACGTCATCTGTCTGTCGAATGCCGGCGGTATCAATGAGTTTCAACGGGATACCGTTGACGTTAATCGTCTCCTCAATTGTATCGCGTGTTGTGCCGGGTATGTCTGTCACGATTGCGCGTGTTGCTCCAACGAGGGCATTGAGCAGACTTGATTTTCCAACGTTCGGTTTACCCAGTATAGCGACATTAACACCTTCTGTGATAATCCTACCTTCTGCGGCAGTGTCGAGTAGTGCCGTTAAGTCGGTCTGAACAGCACGCGCCGTTTCGAGTTGTGTCCCCACCTTCATGAAATCCAGGTCTTCCTCGGGAAAGTCGATGGATGCCTCAATTTCTGCGAGCAAGTTAGCAAGTTGGTCGCTGAGAAAATTTACAGTATCAGAGAGTTTCCCGGCGAGCACCTCTATAGCGATTTTTCGGCTTAAGTCTGTTTTTGAGGCGATGAGTTCGGCGACTGCTTCCGCTTGTGCCAAATCCAATCTTCCGTTGAGGAAAGCACGTTTTGTAAATTCTCCTGGTTCAGCGATCCGTGCCCCGCGCTTCACCACCAAGTCCAACACTGCTGTGAGTGTCACCGGACCGCCGTGGCAGTTAAATTCGACGATGTCTTCACCGGTATATGTCTTCGGTGCGTGCATGATACCGAGTAACACTTCGTCGATGACATCGTCGGATGCGTTTGCGTCTATGACGTGTCCGTATGTAAGCGTATGTGTTGACAGTTCTGTGAGGGGCACGCCGCGTGGGGATCGGAACAATTCAGCGGCGATCGGTAGGGCAAGGTCACCACTTACTCGGACGATGCCGATGCCGGCTTCACCGCGTGCTGTTGCGATGGCTGCAATCGTATCGTGGAATTTCATAGAATAGCCATCAGCTATCAATCATCAGTTGTCAGGGACAAGACGGATGTGAGAATCCTAACGTCTGTTGTTACTGACTGCCGATGGTTTCGGATAGCCATTTTAAGGTTGTTGCGTTGTGACGACGACGCGTCGCATCTCACCCTCGCCTTGGCTGTAAGTAGAGACGACCTCGTCTTCTTTTAAGGTAACATGAATGATACGCCTGTCGCGTGCGGACATCGGTGCCAAGATGACTTCCCTGTCGGTATATCTGACCTTCTCAGCGACTTGGTGTGCCATTTCGACGAGTCGTTCTTCTCGACGTTCCCGATAGCCTTCTGTATTGACAAAAACGCGTCTTTTTACAAGCGAGGCTTTATTGACGATACAATTAAGCAAACGCTCAATTGCATCGAGAGTCTGACCGTGTTTTCCTATGAGGAGTGCGGGACTGTCGGTGACGATATTGAGGTGTGTGCTTCCGTCAACAAAGCTTGATTCAACCTCTGCGTCAATTCGCATACGGCTGAGTATCTCCCTTAGAATTGTATCCGGGGCGGAAGAGACATCTTGTTTGAGTGTTGCGCGAATTTTCGCAGGTTTAGCACCGAAGTTCAAAATCCCTTTCGTAGGTTCGTTGACGATGTCAATTGTGACCTGATCACGAGTTGCCTCGAGTTCGGTGAGTGCGTGTTCAATTGCTTCCTCCACTGTATCGCCTTCGGTTTCGATGTAGTGCTGCACAGGTAATATCCTCCTCAATAATTGCTTCCAGCGGTGAAGTCGTTGATTGGGGCATTTCGTTAAAAAAATTGATAGAATTCTCTGGGATTTAAAAGCTCCTATTTGATGCCCGGAGCGGTTAAAAACTGCTCCTACCGGTACTGTGGGAATGCTGATTCTACTTTCGTTTGGAGTTGTTCCTTTTTATAGTGTTTGCTGGTGCGGATTGATCTTCGCCAGTCTCACTCCGGTTTTGTAAGTACTGTTGTGTGATCGTGAAAACATTATTGCACAGCCAATACAACACAAACCCAGATGCCCAGTTATAAAAGATGAAAATAAAAATGAGGGGCATAAACTGCATTAATTTCGCTTGCATGTTGTCCGTTGTTGGTGCCATATTGCCGACAAATTTTTGTTGGAGCCAGGTTGTTAAACCGTTTATTATAGGTAATAGACGGACAGCATCTATTTGCGTGACAATCAATGGAATCGTGAAAGGCAGATCGATTAAAGTGTCGGGTGCCGAAAGGTCATCGATCCATAAAAGGAAGGGTGCCCCACGGAGTTCCACTGCGCCTCCAAGAAGTGCGAAGAGTGCCCAAAAAATCGGAATTTGTGGAAGCCATGGTATACAGCCCCCTAACGGGTTGACGCCGTGTTCCTTGTAGAGTCGCATCGTTGCGCGATTGAGTTTCTGTGGGTCATCCCTGTATTTCTCCTTCAATTCCACTAATTGCGGCTGAAGTTTCTGCATCTCCTTCATAGATTTATGTGCTTTGTGTGTGAAGGGATAAGAGATAACCTTCACCAAAGCCGTCAGGAGTATAATCGCTATGCCATAGTTCCCGAAGATACTATGCAAGCCTTTGAATATCCAGAGCATTCCCCATGCGAGGGGCCAGAAGAATCCGAAGTCGATGACTTTCGAGAGACGTACTGGGTTGTCAGGGTCATTCGGTGCCTCTATACTTTTTAGAATTGTATCGTCTTTCGGTCCGACGTAGAGACGGAAAGCATGCCTCTCCTTCCCCTGTACTGGGAGATAAAAACTTGGCACTACGAGTGCCGCCGTCTCTGTTGGTGCAGTGACAACGATATCGGTTGTAACATTTGCCTGCGGCGTCTCTATAAATTTATAGGTAGCGGCAAGTTGAGGGTCTGGAATCATCAATGCGCTGAAGTACTGGCTGTCCAATCCCGCCCAAAGAACTGTAGCTAACGCCTGTTCAGATTTGAGTTCACGCCTCGGTTTGTCTTCACCGATGTATGCTTTGGCACCTTCTGTGCCGCGCCGTCCACGTTTGCCGCTCTTTTTTTCATGTGGAAGCAGATCGGCATTGATACCTCGTCCCCACTGAAGTTGGTACCCGTTTGTGGGTTCAGTTCCACCCATAAGCAGTGGTTCATCAGAGACATTTTGGAAGGTTAACATCATATCAACGAAGTAACCTTCTGGATTGAAAGTGAACTGCTTTGTGACTCGTAGTTTTTCTCCGATTGTTGTCCTGAAGATGAGTGTGTTAGTATCTTGCCCATTTGTGATGTTAACTTCGGATTTGTCTGCCTTCCATGCAGCACGAAGTGAATCAAGTTGCAGCTGTGAGTTTCCAAACCGAAGTGCGAGGCAGTTGAGTGCGTTTTCAGGAATCAGGTTCAACGGATTTTTGTCCGCATCTGTCCTGTCTGGAAAGTGATTTAATTCCCACTGTTTAGCGATTGCGAGTTTTTCGTTAAAAACAATAGTATAGTTATCGGTTTGGACGTTGACTTTTGCATCGTCTGGACTTTCCTCAACGGCTGTCCAGAGGTCAGGGTTGACAGATGCATCGGCACCATCAAATGTTCCTTGCGTCGTGGTGTCCGATTGTGTTTCGCTTGGACTTGATGCTGCCGGTGTCTCAGTAGTTGCGGGTTCATCAGGTTGAGGGGCAAAGCGGTTGCCGAAAAATAGGCTCCATCCGATCATCACAGCAATCATTAGAACCAATGCAAGAATGTAACGTACTCCCATCGAGATTAGATGCTCCTCATTTTTTGTATTTTTTAATTTTACCTTGCGGAGGAAGGATGTGCGTTTCGATGTTGACGTGCGTCCCTCATATCCGCCTGCGCCGGTGTTGCAGGCTACCGGTTTTGATGCTATTTTAAGAAGTAAAGAGTGTTAGACAAAAACCTCTTTACCGATTGCTGATTGTTGATAACTGACTGCTAATTGGCATACCTGCTATTTTAGAGGATCAAAGCCTCCTGGATGGCAGGGATGGCACTTTGCAAGTCGTTTAATTGTGAGCCAACACCCTTTGAGGGCACCGTAGCGTTTTAACGCTTGGAGTGCATATTGCGAGCAGGTCGGATAGAATCGGCAGGACGGTGGCAAGAGCGGGGAAATAAAGCGTCGATAAAAGCGGATAGGTTGTAAAAGTATCACTGTCCCGTCCAATTTATTGCGTATCCACTGGTTCCTATTTTGGTTTATATCTTCTTCGTTGTGCTTA
>JAPOOP010000616.1 GCA_026713385.1 Candidatus Poribacteria bacterium
GAGAGACTCGGTGCCGAAGTTATCGTCCAGTCTGCTGATGGAGATGAACGTCGACAGAACGAGCAAGCCGAGAACATGATTACCCAGGGTGTGGATGTTCTCGTCGTTATTCCGAAAGATAGCGTCGCTGCCGCCCAAATTGTCCAAGTTGCGCACGCGGAGGGGATCAAAGTCATCGCCTATGATCGGCTCATCCGTGAGAGTTCACCCGATCTCTATATCTCTTTCGACAACGAACAGGTTGGATATTTGCAAGCCGAGTACCTACTGCGTCAGAAGCCAGAGGGTGCTTACTTCCTGCTCGGTGGTGCTCCAACTGACAATAACGCACAACTCCTCCGACAGGGACAACTCCGCGCCTTGCAACCCGCAATTGACAGTGGTGCTATTCGTTTGGTGGCAGGGGGCGAGCACTGGGCGGTTAATTGGGATCCGCGCGACGCACTCAAAAAGGCGGAACAGGTCTTGACACAGACGAACAACCAAATAGACGCTGTCGTTGCGTCAAATGATGGCACGGCTGGTGGTGTTATACAGGCACTTGAAGGACAGAATTTGGCAGGAAGCGTTCTCATTTCAGGGCAAGATGCGGAACTCGCCGCGTGCCAACGAATTGTCAAAGGCACGCAGACCATGACGGTTTACAAACCGATCCATCTCATCGCAAGGAAGGCAGCACAAGCCGCTGTCGCACTCGCAAAAGGTGAAGTGATCGCTGAAGCTACACAAACCGTTAACAACGGCAAAATTGAAGTGCCATCAATACTGCTGAAACCTATTCAGGTTGACAAGGAAAATTTAGACGCAGAAGTCATTAAAGATGGGTTTCACACACGCGAAGCCATTTATCAAATTTTTTAAACTATTAAATCTGGGCACCGTTCCACTTCGTTTCACGGTGGTTTTCGGTTAATCCCAATCGCTTCTGGGTCATGGAAGGTTTCTTAATGATTCAGTATCTGCAACTACTATAAATGCCTATTTTTCTCATTGGAACAAACGCTCCAGACATTGGAATCAACGATCGGCTGAGTTGGGTTTGGCGTTCCGATGCTTATCAAAATCTCATTATCATTGTATGCCTTGTCGGTGCCGGATGGCTTCTCCGATACGCCTCGCAGCAAGAGTATTGGCGAAACGCAGCGAGGCAGATTCGTAGGAACTACCTCGCTATTGTTTGTCTTTTCGTGCTCTTAGGGTACCTTCTTGTCGGTGTGTTGGATAGCATCGGTTGGCGCGACCCGCTCATACGGCAGACCGATCAAACACTTACTCGAAATGAAAGTGGTGCCGTTGTCTATAGACCGAGAGGTTTGAGCCTCCTTGATAGGCTTTGCACACCGCTTCGGGAACGAACCGAGAAGACCTATTCTGCCCCCTTGGCAACACATCTGTATGTGAAAAGCACTCTCCAAACACCTGATGGACGCACGGTTCGCGACTATCCGTCGCTTCAGTATCCCCGTCGCCATCTCCTTGGCACGGATAAAGTGGGTAGTGATGTTTTTTACCGTGCGCTGAAAGGTATCCGTACCGGACTCGTTATCGGTGGATTTACCACCTTGATTGCTGTTCCATTCGCCATATTTTTTGGTGTCATCGCCGGTTATTTTGGTGGTTGGATAGACGATGCCGTTCAGTACATCTACGCCACGCTTGATTCTATTCCATCTATCCTTCTTATTGTTGCCTTCATGCTCCTTTTCGGGCAAGGATTATTCAATCTCTGCCTCATCATGGGTATCAAGAGTTGGACAGGATTGTGTCGTATCCTACGCGGTGAAACCTTGAAACTCCGGGAATTGGAGTACATCCAAGCGTCCGAAGCCTTTGGTGTACATCGTGGGCTCATCATTCTCAAGCATCTCGTTCCGAACCTCATGCATATCGTGTTGATTTCCACTATCTTGCGGTTTAGTGGATTAGTGCTGGCAGAGGCGTTGCTGAGTTATCTCCAAATCGGTGTTGAACCGACAACGGGAAGTTGGGGCAATATGATTAACACGGCGCGCTTGGAACTCGCTCGCGACCC
>JAPOOP010000619.1 GCA_026713385.1 Candidatus Poribacteria bacterium
AGTGTTTTTAGAATATCAATATCGGATTTTGAACAAGCGTGGAGAAACGGGAAGACTGGGAGAAACGCTGTGCTTCCTACCTTCCAAACTTCCATGCGTCCAACTTCCCAACCCAATTACAGATCCAAAGTTTGTAACGCTAATACCTAAAAATGATTTAGTATTTCGCCAATCCAATCTACGTCGCTCTCTTTATATTCGGGATAATGTCTGAATCGCGGATTACGCGGATTTCGCGGATTTTGTTAGCGTCCATCTCACATTCACCTTTTCTTCTTTTGGGATAAACTCCTTGAAAAATAACCTTTACAATCGCACCGCATCCTACAGTTTCGGGATATTTTGAAGGTTTCTGGCATCAGATGCCTTTTTTGTAGCATAGGAGACCGTTGATCTCCTGTGCATTCGTAGCATCCGAAACCCCTGCTATTCTGCGCCTTCGCATCTAATCTGTGAGTGGATACCACACCACGCAAACTTTATTTCCGCGTAATCCGAGTAATCCGAGTAAATCCGTGATTCAGACAAATGGAATCTATCCGCACCTCATAATCCCAATACCTCACTCAACAAGCCTTCACTTTTCCGCGCCAGTGCTCTTATGCAATCGTTGAATATCAGCCTTGCATAGTTTGCGGCTATTCGTCTATATTCGTCTTGTATATTATGCGCATTATGGTAGTCCAATTTGCCCAAAATGTCAAGGCAATTTGGAAAATCCAAAACGCATGGGACGTTGAACGACAGGGAAAAGTGTTACAATTTTTAGCAAAGTGGGTTAAGTCCCTCATGAAGGGAAATTTAACCGAAAAAAGCACGGAAACGCGAGTTCCGTGCTCCTAATTGGCGGCTATGTGAGCAATAACAGACTTGCCAGTTCATCGCTGTAACAAAAGTAGGACTTACGCAAATTTGGATTCCACGACGAAATTAATTATCCCCACTCCAAGAATGCGCATTGTCCGGCAAGTCCACACGCGACTTGCGCCATTGCGCTACTACAAACCAAAGTCTACGCGAAAACAAGATGAATGGTGATTAGGAGATTGTCGTTAGTTTTCAGCAAAATCCAATCGAATCTGAAATCCTAAGCCGGAGAGAATACTTTGTAAATTATCCAAGTGTGGTTTCTGTTTAGAGGTGAATATATCGTTGAGATGCTGAGGATTAGCCTCCGTCCGCTGAGCGAGTTCTCCAATTCCGCCCTGTGCTTCTACAACATCACGCAGTGCCACCCAGAGTGCTTCTGTATTACCATCCTCCTTATAGTCTGCTAAGGCTGCCTCCAAATAATACATCGCAAACTCCGTATCTGCGAGGTCTTTTAAAAGGTCATCTCTGAAACTGGTAGTCTGCTTAAGTATAGTTTCGGTGTTCATCGTCCCTGCTCCTTATTTCGTTCCAATAGTTTTGAGATCTTACAATATCTGGTTGTTGGGTCCTTTTTTGTCCACCACAAAGCAGAATAACGATATGAAGATTTTCGCGGTTCATAATCGAAAAGGTCCTCCCCAGTAGAGTCCATACGGTTTCAAACGGATATGAAAAACGGAAACCCAAACCAAGTTATTACTGGATTCAAGTTTCCGATTTAGAAAATGTCTGATATTTGCGCTTATCGGGCGTTTTTGATGCTTCCCCATGTGGTTGTGAGCTTGGCTTTAGGATCTACGGCGGTAAGATTAGCATCGCCGAAGTACTCAATTTCGCCAATTTGAAAGTACGCCCCAGCCGGGTTCGATGCGGTGTCTAAAGTAACATGCCGAAAAAACCGATACCCGGTGGTTTGAACTTCAAAATCTGTCCCTGCCTCAAAAAGGACGACTTGCAGTCGCTGATCCCAAAAGCCATCCCCGTCGTGAGCAAAGATGGTCGTAAACGCCTCGCCGTCATTCGACCCCTGAACCTCCCACACTGTCGGGTCCCTCGCGGGAACATCGTTCGCTGAAGATAAGGTGAAGTGTGTCAATGCGTACGGCTCCTCAAACTCAGCTGTCACGTGTAGACCTCCATCCGGAATGCCGCCCCCAAGTCCGCAGCACCATTTGTCATTGCTGGGGCCAAGGCGGTTATCGAAGACGTTAAACGCAAATTCCCCGCCCCCGAATCCGGGTTCATCGTTGGCTGAGAAAATGGCGTTGTAACCCTCATCTGATTCAGGGTCACCATCGTCTTCTGGGTCGGTTAGGTCGCCTCCAAGGAGTGAATCCGTTCCTTCTCCCAAGACTTCCTCCGCCTGTGCCATGTCGCTCGTGCTGATAACACAAAAAGCTATCATCAACACAAGACCTGCTAATACCATCATAATTTTCATGTCGTTCAATCTCCTATAGAAATGAATCTCACTTTTACGTGAGTTTCGCGTTAAGTTAGGTGAGTTTGCATAAACTGCACCCATTTTACCATACCAATCTTTAATACGTGTTCCATAATAACATATTATTTCATATTACAACAGTTTGGACAGTTTCTGTCCCGTTTCGGGTCGTGTTTTCAAGGATGTCTCTATTCCCACATCAAATATAGGGGTAGGGCTCCAAATATAGTAGATTCTGTAATTAATTTTACTTTGACTTTATCAGGCTGTGTTAGATGGGAATTCTCGAAAAAAATGTCAACATCCTCGGAAACCCAAACTAAAAGTTTATGCTACAAAAGAGCCACATGCGTAAGTCCTATTCCCTTTAAAAAAAGCCTTGTCGCCATCATCTAAATATTCTTCAAGAGAAACTTCAAGGTAGCCGCTAACATCTTCTGGCTCAGAAAGACGTTCCATTAAAATTTCATTCCACGTTCTAAATCGTTCCATCATTATATTCCTCATATCTTTGTTTGGCATCTAACGAATATTCTTTAGCACGTTCAATGAAGGGCTCTTTTCCACTTGAAGTATGGTAAGCGTCTACCTTCAGTTTGCGTGTATCATTCATCCTTTATTTCCATACTCAAAATTCTCGACTGAGCGTGTTGTGTAACCCTTCAACCTGAATTTTAACACATTGTATGCTACAATACAAGTGAAGTTGAAACTCAATCAAGGTCATTTATGGTAGATTTTAGAATTACTTTGACACACTGCATCGGCGAGGTTAGAATGCACATCGCATTTGGTCGAGTACGCCACAAAACCTCGCCTACCCGGGGAGGGAGAATGTCTGCTTATTTTTCTGGTTTACCATAATGCCCCTAAATTTGTTCAGGAAAAAACTGCTGTATCTATTACATCATTCCAACACTTCATTCAGCAAGCCTTCACTTTTCCGCGCCAGTGCCAACAATTCGTCCGTGATTTCTTTTAGCGAACGCAGCGGCGTGTACTGGTAGAAATACCGATTGAAGTTGATTTCGTAGCCCACTTTATCCTTCTTCCTGTCTATCCAACTGTCAGGTAGGTGCGGTTTCACTTCACGTTGGTAGTAATTATCCACATCTTCCGTGAGGGGAACACGCTCAGCGTCCCGCAACTTGGAATCCGGTTTCGGATTGCCTTTTTTGTCCCGAACGATAACCTCCGTCTCCTCTCCCAAAATCTCCTGCTTTTCAATCAGCGGTCTCTCGACCGTTACCTTCGTGTAGCCGAAAAACTCGTTTGGATAGATTTTGGCGTGTTCGGTCTCTTCAAAGTCGGTGTAGAGTTCCACGATGTGACGGATATGGCTATCAGAAATGAGAGCGTTCTTATCTCCAAGATTCCTTTTCATCTCGCCGTGGAAATCAACGGCGTTGATGAGTTGGATCTTCCCCTGTCGCGCCTCCGATTTCCGATTCGTTAAAATCCAGATATAGGTGGCGATACTGGTATTGAAAAAGAGTTTTTCAGGCAGTGCAACAATACACTCCAGCCAGTCGTTTTCGATGATCCACCGTCGGATTTCACTCTCACCGCTACCGGCATCCCCCGTAAAGAGCGGCGACCCGTTAAAGACGATTCCCACCCGACTCCCGCGGTCCTCCATTTTGGAGAGCATGTGTTGCAGGAATAGCAATGCCCCATCGGAAATACGAGGTGTCCCTGCGGAGAACCTGCCGGTGGCGGTCAGTGCTTCCGCTTTCACCGCCGCCTCGTCGGATTTCCAACTCACACCGAAGGGTGGATTTGTTATCATATAATCGAAACGTTGCCCTTGAAATTGGTCGTTAGAGAGACTCGAACCGTGTCGAATACTGTCGGGATCCTCTCCCGTGATGAGCATATCCGACTTGCAGATTGCGTAGGTCTGGGCGTTCAACTCCTGACCCAACAGCCGAATGTCGGCATCCGGATTAATCTGTTCGCGGAAGTACTCTTTCCCAATCGTCAACATGCCGCCCGTTCCGCAACACGGATCGAAGATACTGCGGATGATTCCCTGCCCACTTATATCCTCACTGTGTTCCGCAAATAACAGAGAGACCAATAACCGCACGACATCCCGCGGCGTGTAGTGTTCCCCACTCGTCTCGTTGGACATCTCCGAGAATCGGCGGAGCAGTTCCTCAAAGACCTGTCCCATTGTGTGGTTGTCCACCTGATTCGGATGCAAGTCGATTTCGGTGAACTTATCGCAGAAGATGAACAATCGGTTATTTCTCTCCAATCGCTCAATAAACTGATCGAGATTAAAGTTTTCGATGATGTCGCGCACGTCTTGACTGAACCCGCCGAGGTAGTTTTCAAAATTGAGGCGGATGTTGTTCGCGTCCTCTTTCAGTCGAGCGAGGTCGTATTGGGAGGTGTTGTAGAAGCCGGTGCCTGTCGCGCTTCGGATAATCGGTGGGAGTGCGTCTTCCGGCACTTGATCCTTAAACTGATTGTAGGTCTCAATGGCTTTCTCTTTTCGTCCGTCCTCATCTAAGATGCAGTCCAATCGGCGTAGCACCAGAAACGGGAGGGTGATGTCGCCGTATTCGTGCGGTTTGAAGAGTCCGCGGAGCACATCGTCCGCGACGTTCCAAACCAGATTTGCCAGTTCTTGATAATTTGCCATGCGTTCTCTTTTCTTTGCTATAGTAGATTCTGTAATTAATTTTACACCAAACTCGGTGCGGTTAGGTGAAAGACCCTACCGGGGGTGTGCAAATATTTTTGGGCTTTACTCTATTTCCAAACGGGTTAAGAGAGCATAACAGATTAAGAGAAAAAATCAAGTCAAAACATCAAACGGACAAATGCTATGAACTTTCAGAGTATTCAGAGTAAAACAGAAAAGTGTTGGATTTGAAAAGAGACTATAAACCCATGTAGTGACTGGGTTCTTGTCGGTTTCATTGAGAGTTG
>JAPOOP010000622.1 GCA_026713385.1 Candidatus Poribacteria bacterium
CCGACGTGACTTCCTCTCAACCAGTTTGAAAGCTGGTGCCGCTGCCTTCACGAGTGGACTATTACCGAAGTGGAATGCTGACGCTCAAGGACAGTACAACGTGTTGTTCATCGTTGTGGATGACTTGCGACCTTTACTTGGGTGCTACGGGCATCCAGAGGTACACACTCCTAATATTGACAAGCTCGCCGAACGAGGAACAGTTTTCAACCGAGCATATTGCCAGTATCCTCTCTGTAGTCCGTCCCGGACTTCGATGATAACAGGATTACGCCCAGAAACGACAGGTGTCCTGAATAATTCACAGAATTTTCGGAAGAAATTGCCTGATGCGGTTACACTGCCTCAGCATTTCAAAACACATGGGTATCATACCCAATCCGTCGGTAGGATCGCGCACCTTCCACAACTCCAGGATGATGAAAACTCGTGGAGTGTTGCATCATGGAGACCGTTATGGTTACCTTTTGATATAGAAACGACCCCATCTTGGCAAGCACTTGATGTTGACGATGACGATCTCAGAGATGGTAAAACTGCGAGACGAGCAGTTCGGGTACTGAACCAGATTAAAGACCAGCAATTTTTTCTTGCTGTCGGGTTTTACAAACCGCATTTGCCATTTAAGGCCCCGCGAAAATATTTTGAATTATACGATACCCAAGCCTTTGATTTGCCCGCCTCTTCTGTATCACCTAAAGATGTCCCTAGTAGCGCACTTACCAATTGGAGTGCGATCCGAGCTTATCAAGATCTGCCTGTGGGGACAACACCACTCTCTGATGCTAAGACCTTAGAATTAATTCGAGCGTATGCCGCCACCACGAGTTATACGGATGCACAAATTGGTCGTGTATTAGCACAGTTGGATACCCTCGGTCTTACGGAGAATACTGTAATCGTTTTTTGTGGCGACCATGGGTATCATCTTGGTGAACACGGAATATGGGGAAAACAAACCCTTTTTGAGGTTTCTCTCAGATCTCCTTTGATTGTCAGCGTCCCACAGCAACAAAGTTCAGAGACGGAGGCTTTGACTGAACTTGTTGACATCTATCCGACATTATGTGATGTGTGTCACTTGCCTATTCCAACAGAACTTGAAGGCAGTAGTATGATGCCGGTTATTGAGCAACCGACTCGTCCTTGGAAAACTGCGGCATTTAGCGTACTCGGGGGCGGTGCTGCTGGTGGCATATCTATCCGGACGGAACGGTATAGATATACTGAATGGGGACGAAAGGGGAGTCGTGGTGTTGAACTCTACGATTATGAGGTGAATCCAGATGAGACTGTCAATATCGCGGGGCTCCCGGAAAATGCGGAACTCGTCGCACATCTCAGTGAACGGCTTCAGGCAGGGTGGCAAGCGGCTTTGCCAGAAGTGCGTCAGCAAATTCCTGTTCCGCGAACGTTGCTTTGGGATATAAATAACGATGGGATTGTTGATATCCGTGATCTTGTCCTAATTTCAAGTAGTTTTGGTGAGGAAACACCAGCACACCCGAAAGCTGATGTCAACAAGGATGGTAAAGTTAACATTCTTGACTTGCTTCTGGTGGCTGCGCATTTCGGTGAATCCAGCACGCCTGTTTCGCCATCGACTCGTGCCAATATTAGCGCAGAGCATTTTGACTCAATAGAACACTGGCTCACTGAAGCACATCTCGTCAATGATGGTTCACTTGCTTTTCAGGAGGGTATTGCTGCTTTAGAACGGCTAATGACTACAGCGGTGCCCTTGGAAACGGCTCTTTTACCGAACTATCCGAATCCGTTTA
>JAPOOP010000455.1 GCA_026713385.1 Candidatus Poribacteria bacterium
ACCGTGCTGTGAAAAATGCGCAGGCATCGTGAGATGTTCAGGAAACAGGATAGACCCATTATTCCACGCCGAACATCGGTGTGCGTGTTTCCCAGTTAACATACACATCCGGGAGGGGGTGCAGAGCGGTACTTGGCAGTAGGCACTCTCAAAATAGGTTCCAGACCCCGCAAGTCGGTCAAGATTTGGTGTTTGGACAATGTCATTGCCTTCACATCCTATGGCATGGGGACTATGCTCATCGCTCATCAAAAATAGGATATTCGGTTTTTGAGCCATTAATTCAAGAAATCTCCTTTAATCTTCTATAGGGAAGTAGATCTCTACGACCAGGAACCTACCACATAAATACGCCTTTGTCGTTTCGCTTTATCCTCGTATACGCTTAGAAAGTACGGGGGAAATTCTTACCTTCAATTTAGTCTACACGATTTATCAACGATACGCAAGCAGAATCTGGGTGAGACACGGGGGAATGGCTTTCGGCTTTCGGCAGTCGGTAAAGAGGTGTTCTTTTTTCTTTTTCTTCTCTTGCGGACCGCCTCTTTGCTGTAAGCCTCTTTGCCACTCCCCTGATACAAAAGCGAGAGCGAATGTGTTTGTCAATGCGATGGTTGTGCTTTGGACTTCGTTACACCCATTCCGAGTGCTGGTAATACAGTTTCGGAAATATCCAAGGAATAGTCAAAAATCGTCCACCCTGAAGCCCCTAAGGAACGCGAGAGATAAATCTGCTCAACCACCGCATCCGGTGCCAGCAGCGAATTGGTGGCAGTCGCGCCAATACCGGGATAAATGGCTACACCTTTAGGCATCAAAGCAAGTTGATCGGCTAATAACTCCGTGAAATAGTTCGTATCCTCTGTATAGTTCATTGGACACACAAAATCGACATAACCTGCCTTTGCCCATGCGATCCAGTCCTGTCCGATAGAAGTGACACACGCTGGGTAACCGCCGAAGACAGCTGTAGAAAGTTTGATGTCAGGATTCGCCTCCCGCAACCGTTCGCGTAGCAAGCGAACCAAGCGAGTGATTTGCTGCGTCCGCCACTCAATATACTCATCGCTATAAGTTCCCGTTTTCGGCAAAACTTCGCTGGGCCATTCGTCAATCTGCCGTCGCGTCGCAAGCGTAAATCTTTTACGGCACTCCTCACAGTAACACGCATGGCTTCCCGGATAACGGATATAATCCAGATGGATGCCATCTACATCGTAATTCGTTACAATCTCCAAGATGCTCTCTAATTCCAACTGGACGTTTTTCGGGTGTGATGGGCAGAGCCAATTAAGCGGCTTCCCGGTTGCGGAGACTTGGGTACGTCCATCTTTCCGCATTTTTTCAACGAATCCTTTCGGTGCCCCCTCCAAATTCCATGTAATTTTCCACACATGCACTTCTAAATCGTACTTGCGTGCCGCCGCAACACACTGCGCTAACTGATCTCCATATTGCTTAAAAGTCGTACTCTGTGGTAAGACCTTACTGGAATAATGCGCTACCCCTGCCCACGCCATATTCGGGAGAAGCATGTTCACACCTGCCTCCGCCAATTCTTTGGCAGATCTGTCCCAATCGCCAGGATAGGCACCAAGCCCAGAATGATTCCACACGGCGCGCCCCTCGGTTTTAAGGCTGCTATGCGACAAGAAATAGGCTTTTGAAAACGCCTCCCGACTTGCCCGCGCTGTAGTTATCGCTGCATTGTAAACTTTACTGTTATACTCGGCGCGCGCCTTCTCCATCAAACGTTTTCCCGTTTCTAAAGCGCGCCCGGCTTCTGGCACACCGTTTTCCTGGACAAACATTGCCAAAGCCTCCAGTCCATCTGTATGTCCGACAGTGGTCATAGTCTCTATAGCCCGTTTGGCAAGTGTGTGCCGAAATTCTGGAACGAGATGTCCCAAGAGTGCGGCGAGGAACCGTGTCTTGGTTAGAATGTCGTCTGGGAGGAAAATGTGGCTGAAGAATACACCCGCTTCGCCCATAAAAAGAGCAGGCAAACCTGTCGATTCTCCTGCTATGTTGTGCCAATACCCGATAACTTTCGTCTGGGGTGTTGTCGGTGCTGCGACTGTAATGTTCCACGATGCCTGTCTCATAGATGTCGGCATATTAGGTATTTCAGGCGCGTTCAATTGAATTGAAGCAAATTGCCCAGGTGATTCCTCTCTTAGCCAATCCGTTTGCTGCAAACCTAAGAGCGGTGCCACCGTATCTGCCAAACTGTAGGTTACGAAAAGTTTACCACCACTCGCAACGAATTTTTTCAAGAGTTCCGCCATCTGTGTTGACACCACCGCGTTCAATGGAAGCACAATTAACTTACGGGATTTGAGTTGAGCCTTAGAGAGTGATGAATCTTCCAAGATGTCGGCAGAGAACCCAATGTTCCCAAGCATTCGACTGAATCGCTTAGCAACAGAATGAGCATATTGAACATCTCCATCTGATACCCCAGACGCGGCTGTCGGTAAGACAATCGCAATCTTTGTTTGCTGTGAGACAGCAGGGGTGAGTTCACCAATACGCCAGAGGAGGATACATACGAGCAAGATTATCGTGAGGCTGCGTCGTTTACTTGCGGTTTGGGTCAAAAACATTACCTGTTCCTCTCAACACTTGTAGCGGCAAGTTTTGGGTTTCCACCTTTGACCAGAGGCGCTTCCTCGGTCTTCCCCAAAAACTGCTCGATGCCCTGTGCGATAGCAGTGGCGATTTTATGTTGATACGCCGGTGTCGTGAGTTTTTGTCCTTCCGTCGGATTTGATACAAACCCGGTCTCAATGAGAATAGCAGGTACGTCTGTTCCGATCAAAACAACAAACCGTGCGTGTTTGACGCCGCGGTCGACCGCGCCCGTGGCTTGTACCAATGCTTGTTGTACGTGTCCTGCCAATCGCTTACTATCTTCACTTTTGCTCTCCTGTATGATCCCCTTCAGCAATGTCTCCAATTCTTGAATACTGTAGCCGGAGTCTGCATTTTCTCGCGCTGCAATATCTTCTGAGGCGTTGTCCGTACTGGTGACACTCAGATAGTAGGTTTCGATACCCTTTGCTTTAGGTCTTTCACTGGCGTTAGCATGAATGCTCAGAAAGAGATCCGCTTTGTGTTGCACTGCGAATGCAGTACGCTCCTTGAGCGGAATGAAACGATTGGTATCACGTGTCATCAGGACAGTGTAGCCTTTTTGCGTTAGGATCTTACGAAGTTTTTCAGAGATGCTGAGAACAATGGCTTTTTCTTGTAAGGTGCTCCTGCCCAATGCTCCTGGGTCTTTACCCCCATGACCCGGGTCAATAACAATCGTTTTCGCAGTTAATCCAAATTCACGCGTCAATGATTCGGGAACCAAAGGTTTTTTCGTTTCTGGAACAGGTGATGCAAACTCTGGTTGAGGTTTGGATTGCGTTTGTGCTTGAACTACCCTTTCAGGTGGCGATACTATCGGTTTTCGTTGTATTTTGAAGGGTTGCGTTTTGAGGGGTCGTAACTCTTCAGTGGCAGCAACAATAATTCCTCGATCCGTTGAAGATTGGATAAGGTTCGCATAGAGCGTCTCGGCGCGTGTGATGTAACCCTGCCTCACATATAGGCGTGCCAATTCTAATTGGGCAGGGTCGTATATTTCAGACCCCGCATAGCGACTCTCCACAACCTGGTATTGCGTGATGGCTTGGTAATCCTCACCCATATAGGCATAGCAACGTCCCAGCCAGTAATGTGCTCGTGGGATATAGTGAGAGTTAGGATAGCTGCGAATCAGTTTCTGGAAAGCCTCAATCGCCCGCTGCGGTGCCTCAGTGTTACCGGCTTTGATGCTCCAAACCCAACTGGAAGCAATCGCGTATTGCGCATCATCAGCTGACCGACCTTGGACATCCATATCAATTACTTTCTGAAACTCCGAAATAAGCGTACGCCATTCAGCGGCAGTCGCATGCACTTCTCCGCTTGCATACGCGCGATGACGCGATGATGCCTTTTGATAACCTGACATGCTTACACACCCAGATAATACTATCAAAAAGAGAATTAATAGGGAAGCACAACATATTTTCATAGTTCTTCCACTCCTTGCGTGATGTTTCTTTCTCATTTTTTTATTTTATATGCTATAAAACAGAACGAATTATATTCATCTTTCGTTACCAAATTACGCTATCAAGGTGTAATTGCCTTCGCTCTCTCAGAAACTTTATCGACCCTATTTCTCTATTGACTCTCTTCCCAATTCACGTTAAACTGACATCTAATAATTGACTCTAAAAACGAGGTAAGAAGAACCGATGGAACTGACTCCTCAAGAAATCCAACTATTTCGCCACAACGGTTTTATCAGATTTCCGACGCAACTCTCTAAGGATCATGTAGAGGCACTTAAAGCAGCTGCGCTGAAAGACATGGAAGAAGGCGTTGAACCTGTTGCTCGACAAGACGGTAGAATTATCCGAATCTCTGCTGTTTGGCAGCGGGGTGGCATCTTTCGAGAAACGATTACTTGCGATGAAATTCTCAATCCGTTGGAATCATTACTGGGTTCAAGTATAGAATTTGTGCTGAATCGCCACAATCACGTCTATCTCCGAGACGCAGGTTCAACGCATTCGCTTGAGTTGCATCGCGATGTAAGCCATTGGTCTCGGACGATTGCGACAGTCTTGATTTATCTGGAGGACACAAACTTAGAGAATGGCTGCACACGGGTTGTCCCCGGCTCACACCATCTACCTGCGTTCGCGAGTGTTAAGGACGAAACAACTCAGCAAATCGCTGCAAACCAAGCGATTCCGCTACCGATGCCAGCGGGTGGTTTGCTTGCTATAGATAGCATGATAATTCACTCGGCAGGGATTAACCGCACAGATAGAACGCGGATGAGTATGACGCTCGGTTACCATAGTACTGATGAACTCGCGTCGGAAGATAATCCAAAGAAAGTACTTGTGCGTGGCGAGCGACCGTACCGTGGAAACGACA
>JAPOOP010000623.1 GCA_026713385.1 Candidatus Poribacteria bacterium
ATAAAGTCTAATGATATAGGGGTTTAAACATAGAAATAGGGCAAAGGAACCGTCCTTTACCCTATTTCATTTCTATGTGAATTGGTTAGTTACAACGCGTTCCGTCTACCGTGAGCGCCCTTTAGGAATGCGTGGTGAGCGTTGATTACGGAAGTCGCGAGAATTATCCCGTTGGTCATATCGATTTCCGCGCCGTTCGCGTTGGTCATTAGAGCGTCTTTCACCACCACCACCACGGTACTCACGGGAATCTCGATTATCACGATAGTTAGAGCGTCCGCCGGAGTCTCGGGATTCTCTGGAAGCATTCCAATCGGAGGAGGGCTCGCGATCCTCATTTGATTCAATAGTGAGTTCTTCAACAGGTACGTCCCCTACAGCGACAAGTGTAAGATCTACGCGATCCTGTTCGTCAATAGTGAGAATGCGGACGGTAACCTCGTCCCCAACCTGCATGACATCCTCGGCGCGGCGGACATACCCATCTCCCATCTGGGAAATATGAACAAGCCCATCTTTACCGGGCAGAATTTCGACAAATGCACCAAAGGGTGCCGTTCGGACCACCTTACCGGTGTATTCCTTACCAATCTCAGGCATAGCGGTGATCGCCCGAATTTTCTCTTCTGCGCGTTTAACATCTTCTGCCCTCGTCGCGGCAATTTCGACAGTCCCATCATCTTCAATATTGATGGTCGTACTTGTTTCTTCCTGGATGCCCTGCACAGTTTTACCACGCGGACCGATGAGGTCTTTGATTTTCTGCTGCGCAATTTGGAGGGAGTAAATTCGAGGAGCGTACGGTGACAATTCTGCACGCGGTTCGGCTATGACAGCATTCATCTGTTCGATGACCGAGAGGCGTGCCTCTCTTGCTTGATGAATTGCCCTGCGCATCAACTCAGGCGTGACACCTTCAATCTTGATATCCATCTGTACAGCGGTGACACCTTCACTGGTTCCGGCTACTTTGAAGTCCATATCGCCGAGAAAATCTTCAGTTCCGAGCATATCGGTAAGGATGGCTTCCTGTTCGCCTTCCTTGATAAGACCGACACCGATCCCCGCGACGGGTCTTTTAATCGGCACGCCTGCATCTAACAGTGCAAGTGTTGCCCCGCAGACGGTTGCCATTGAAGATGAAGCATTAGATTCCAAAATCTCGGAGACGATCCGAATGGTGTAATGAAATTCTTCTTTATTCGGGATGACCGACTCAAGTGCCTTTTGCGCCAGTGACCCATGCCCGATTTCCCGGCGCCCGGGTCCCATCATGCGTTTGACTTCACCAGTACTGAACGGCGGGAAGTTATAATGTAAATAGAAGGAGCGTCTTGCTTCGCCATCAAGTCCGCGTTGTACATCTTCATCGCCGGATGTACCGAGTGTTGTCACACACAGTGCCTGTGTTTGCCCTCTGCTAAACAGAGCAGAACCATGGGTGTGTGGGAGCAACGCTACTTCTCCTGAAATCGAGCGAATGTCGGTTACACCGCGACCATCAACACGTTTCCCCTGTGTGAGAATCGCTTCACGCATCTCCTCTTTTTCGATATCACTTAAGATGGAGATGGTATCCTTTGTGGCATTGGGACCGGTTTCCTCAGGGGTATCCTCAAGAATTTCTGAGAGCACCTCTGCCTGTACCTGTTCGAGATAATCCTCACGCAACTTTTTGTCTGCCATCCCAATGGACTCCCGAATGCGGGAGGTGGCGAGATCCCGGACACGACTACTCAGATCAGACTCAACACTATTAGAGGCATAGTCACGTTTTGTGTTACTGCACCCTGCAGCCAATCCTTCTTGAAGTTTGATGATTTCTTGTATCTGCTGGTGGGCGGTGATAATTGTGTCAATGACTTCATCTTCAGGAATTTCATGTCCGCCGCCTTCGACTGACATGACAGCATCTGCCTTGCCACTGACGAACAATTCCATACTGGAGGCATGTAATTCTTCGTATGTAGGATTAATGATTAACTTTTCTTCAACTTTTCCGACGGTGACAGCAGCGACAGGTCCGTTAAAAGGTATATCAGAAATCGATAATGCAGCAGAAGTCCCAATCAGGGCAGGAACATCTGCGGGATGGATACCATCCGATGAAAATACGTTACATAAAACTTGAACTTCAGAATTGAAGTCCTTTGGAAAGAGGGGGCGAATACAGTGGTCAATTAAACGAGCCACTAACTGTTCTGATGTCCCCGGACGCGGCTCGCGCCTACCATAAACTGTCGGTATTCGTCCAGTGGCATATGCCCTCTCACGGTAATCTACTGTTAACGGAAAGAAATCGAGATTATGCTCACTATCATCGGCTACCACCGTGACTAAAACAACCGTTCCACCGTATTGCACCCAAACGGCACCATCTGCCTGTTTCGCGACTTTTCCGGTTTCAATTGATAACTTCTCGCTCCCAAGTTGCATTTCAACTTTCATTCTATATACTACTCCTGTATTTCCTATTTTTTCGTTGTGTCACCACGTAAGACAGTAAAAGGGGTTAAGAATAGCCATCGCCGCAAAAATGTCTCGTCGATTTGAGAACAATGCCACTCGGACAATTCCCACGCATTTCTCGCAAGATATGACTTATTCGTTCCCCGCTTGGCATCGAGACGACAAACTCGTCCGACACCTGTATAAAATCTAACTCCTCCTCGATCCAATGGTGTCACGAATTCCAAGTTCATTAATTAAACGATAATAGCGCGTTGCGTCTTTCTTGTAAAGATACCGTAATAAGCGGCGCTGCTTGCCAACTAATCGGAAAAGTCCATGGCGCGAATGATAGTCCTTTCGATGTGTCCGAAAATGCTCAGTCAACTCTCGAATACGCGCATTCAAAATTGCCACTTGAGCCTCCGGGGAACCAGTGTCTTGTTCGTGTCTCTGGTACTGTTGAATCAATTCCTTCTTCTTTGCTGCATCAATTGCCAATTACATCCACCTCCTTCTGGCAGAACAACTGAATTTGTAATAGCAAGTTTAGGAAACTTGCAAAATCCACATAGAGTTATCTTGTAAAGAGAATTCTACGAAACATCAGTGTTTTGTAAAACATTATATGGAATAAAAACTAAATGGTATTCGGGAGATAACTCCGTTCTCTCTCTATATTTGATACATATATAATATCACAAATCAACCCTAAATTCAAATTAAACTCACAATCCCACGGCAGCCCCTAAGTTTAAGCAACATCACCTATGAGGAGACAGACGATGCAAGAATTTCCGTCGCTGCTGCGATGTCGCGCTGTATCTGTTGAATCAGAAACTCTGGGCTGCGGAATTTTCGTTCACTTCGAATCTTCTCCACGAAGAATATCTCTACGGGTTTACCATAGATTATTTCATTAAAATTGAAGAAGTGTCCCTCCACCTGAATATTGACACCGTTAAACGTAGGACGCATTCCAATGTTCAATACCCCGTCTAACCATCGCTCCTCTAACTTTGCCCGGATGGCATAAACACCATTAGGAGGATAGACTTGATTCTGAGTCTCTATATTCGCGGTAGGAAACCCAATTTTCCTCCCACGGCCATCGCCATGAACGACAGTGCCAATCAAAGAATAGGGGCGTCCCAATAACTGTGAACTCCTCTTAAGGTCGCCTTGCGCCAGTGCCTCCCGGATACGAGTGCTATGGACGGGGGTACCATCTACCTCCGTCGGTGGAACAATAGAAACATCAAACGCATATTCTTGACTAAGCTCCACCAATCGTTCTGCATTACCTGCACGGTTTTTTCCAAATTGGCAAGCATACCCTACAACGACGTGTCTCGCCCGACATTTCTCTAAGAGCACACATTCTACAAAGGATTCAGGAGACATTGATGCAATCTGCGCGTCAAAACTGAGCATGACAATTTCATCAATGCCAAATTGTTGGAGTATTTCGACGCGCTTGGAGAGAGGGGTCAGGATAGGTGGACATCGGTCTGGGGCAAGGAAAGCAAGTGGATGCGGGTAAAAACCGACCAATACACTCAGCAAATTATCAGGGGCAGCGCGTTCAAGAAGTGTGTTAATAACCGCTTGGTGTCCAAGGTGGATACCATCAAACACGCCAAAAGTGACGGCAGTCTCTCTGCCAAATTCAACTATATCGTTTAGACTATAAGAAGATGTGGTTTCGACCCGTAGATCGCTCCCACTGCCGGCATTTTCCACGTTGCTCAATTCCCATATCTCATATAATTCGGATCAATATAGCGTTGTGAAGCTTGAACAAGGGCAGCAATGGCCGATGGATAAGGCATGACAATCCGACATCCTGCGGCGCGGGCATGTCCTCCCCCTTGAAACTCTGCGGCAAGTTGACTAACATCAACACAGCCTTGACTCCGCAGACTCACTTTTGTACTTCGATCCGTCATCTCAGACGCACAGAGCGCCACCTCAACACCTGCTATTGCTTGAATCTGGTTCACAACCCCTTCAACCGCATCAGCAGTCGTTTTAGTTTTGCGAAACATCGCCTGTGTTGCATAGACCGATGCTATCTTGCCATCATCTGTTATTTGCAATGTGCTGAGAACTTCACTCAACAGGTGTATCTTAGGAACAGGAACCTGTTCATAGACATTCCGATAGACTTCATCCGGAGAGAATCCACCAATCTCAATTAATTCTGCGGCAATTCGATGCGTCTCGGCTGTCGTATTACTATGCCGAAAACAACCGGTATCAAACATCAGTCCTGTATAGAGACAAAGAGCACATGCTTCGCATATCGGGAATTGATGGTGTTTAATGAGTTTGTAAACAATCTCTGAGGTGGAAGAGGCTGTAGGTATAATGAGGTTGATGTCGCCGAACGCCTCTGCTGTGGCGTGGTGATCAATGTTAACGAGGCTGTGTATAGGATGCAAGGTGTTGGAAAGCACCTTTCCAATTCGCTCCAGTGTACTTGCGTCCAACACAATTAATACCTCAGGACGATATATCCCAACGGAATGCGCATTCTCAATACCATCCCAAAATGGGAGAAATCGATAGTTAGGTGGCACTATATCCGTGTTAAATATTTTGACGGATTTCCCGAGTTTCGTGAGAAAGAAGTAAAGCCCCAATTCAGAACCGATTGCATCACCATCAGGATTAATGTGCGTTGAAAGCGCGAAATTCTGGTACTGGTCAAATAGGGTCAGGAATGCATCATAGTCTTGTATATTATCAGCCATCTGTAGGGTGTTCATGAAGTGTCCGCTCATGGTCTTCGGTCGTTTCGTCTTCGGTCGTCACAGACTTCAGGAGTCCATCTATTTTGAACAGATAGTCAGCAGATTCATCTATAGCGAACCGAAGTTCCGGCGAATAGCGAAGCGTCAAACGACTCCCGATCTCGCGTCTAAGGAAGCCCGCTGCGCTCTTTAAACCCGCGAGCGTTTTGCTTTTCTGCTCCTCATCGCCGATAACGCTCACCTTCACATCCACATACTTTAGATCCGGGGACACCGATGCCTGTGTGACAGTACAAAACGCGACGCGCGGATCCTTGACAGAACGTTGGATAATCTCACTTAACTCTCGCTGAATGAGGGCTCCCACCCGATCTTGCCTTCTATTATCTACCATGTCAATTCTACCTCTCGCAGCAAGTTTTGGCTTGCGAACTTCACTAAAAGAAAAATTCCGTTTCGTAATCCACTAATTCAGCATCTACATTAGCCTCAACAAAAGTGATGAGATGTGAGATAAGCTTATTCAGATGTACAACATCGTTGGAAACTGAAACGGCAGCTAATATCGCGAACTGATGTGCCTCCAACGCTTCAACTTCAGCAATAGCGATATTGAAGCGGTTTTTGAGTCTCGCGATAAGACTTTTGATAATCCGACGCTTCGCTTTCAACGAGTGACTTTCCGGAATTCGGAGACGGATTTTACAAACACCAATGTGCATGAAAGTATCAGTCAGTCAATTGTGAGTGCGATTGACCACCGCACCGCTTATGAAGATACGTAACTATACGAACAGAACCAATTTATGAAAGTGAGCGCGCCACATGTTCGTGAACATAACATTCAAGAACATCACCGACCTTTAAATCAGCGAACGTCTCAATTCCTATCCCACATTCGTAGTTCGCTTGCACCTCATTAACATTATCCTTGAACCGGCGAAGCGAATTGACTTTACCCTCGTGAATCAAGCGATTGTCGCGAAGGATACGAAGGGGTTGGTTGTAGGAAATGCGCCCCCAATTGACATAACTACCAGCAACCAAACCGAGGCGTGGCACCCTAAATAATTCACGGACCTCAGCACGCCCGATAACGACCTCTCGCACCTCAGGATCAAGCAAGCCTTCCATAGCCGAACGGATATAGGAGATGAGATTATAAATGACGTTGTAGGTCCGAACATCAATTCCCTCAGTCTCTTTAGCCTGCACCGCCTCGGTTGTAGGATGAACGTTGAAACCGACGACAATTGCATCAGACGCAGAGGCAAGCAAAATGTCGGTTTCGGTGATTCCTCCGACCGCTTGATGAATAATATTGATCTTAACCTCATCGG
>JAPOOP010000627.1 GCA_026713385.1 Candidatus Poribacteria bacterium
ATACCCAGTAGATACGGGATAAGAAAGAAGAGTGCGGGGCGTGGTTTGATTTTCATTTGAATCTTATCGGGGTTTTCCTCAATGTCTTGCCATTATATCAGTCTCTCCGAAAATATTCTGCTTTTTTAATAGTTTTCAGTTATCGGTTAGGAGACGTTTGTAGAATTCACGATATACGCAACTGCCACATGCACTTAACCGAAGACCGATAGCCATTATATTTGACGTGTTCCGTGATTTGTGATATAATCCGTTTTGACACTACTTTATAGGGAACATAAATGCCAAAAAACAGTATTCTCTCACAGATGCCGATGGACCTCGGTAACAACCTAAAACTCCGGTTTGCTACGCATGCCGACACGGATGCCCTCGCTGCATTCAACACTCGCTTTCACGAAGAAGTGAGCGTGGGTCCAAATGTCCGAGATCTGATGTCTCGGGATCATCCTACCTGTAAGGCAAGCGATTTTACCCTTGTTGAAGATACCCAAACAGGGAAGATTGTATCATCTCTCTGTCTGATTTCACAAACTTGGACATACAGTGGCATCCCGTTCAAATTCGGGCAACCCGAATTCGTCGCCACTGAACCTGAATACCGCAGAAGAGGACTCGTCCGCAAGCAGATGGAGGTCATTCATGCATTGAGTGAAACACGCGAGGAATTGATGCAGGGTATCACTGGCATTCCGTGGTATTATCGGCTTTTTGGGTATGAGATGGCACTCGACATGGAAGCGGAACAGGTCATTGACGGTATACATATTCCTACAGTGAAAAAAGGGGAGACCAAGACGTGTCGGCTCCGATCACGGACGGATGCGGATAACGCTTTCATCGAAGACCTCTACGAAACCGCTATTCAACACCACGTCTTTGCATGCCCTCGTACATCAGAAATGTGGGCGTATGAATTCAATGGACGATCGGCAGGAAGCGACGCACGGCACGAATTTTTACTCATAGAGGATATGGAAGGGGCGCGGCTCGGATATGTGCAACATGTTCAGTGGTGTTATGAAAATTTTCTTATCTTGCGGATGGAGCTAAAACCCGGAGTCGGGTATCTAAACTTGATTCCTTCCCTCCTACGCGCATTGTGGGAAAAAGCGAAGGTAACGCCGGTGATTGCTGAAAACGATAACCCCAAAGCGACAGGGGTCCAGTTCATGTTGGGACGTGAGCATCCAGTCTATCAAGTATTACCGAAAAGTGTTGCCCGCAAGGCACCACCCTACGCGTGGTATATCCGGGTGCCGGATTTAATAGCATTTCTACGGCATATCCAATCCGCACTCGAAAAACATCTCATCGGCACCGTCGCCGAGGGTTACACGGGTGAGCTTAAACTCAACTTCTATCGAAGTGGGGTACACCTCAAATTTGAACGAGGTCGCGTCACAGACATTGCCGATTGGACTCCGAAAGACGTTGAGGAGGGGGATGCGGCGTTCCCTGACTTAACTTTTTTGCAGTTGCTCTGTGGACGTTGCCGAACAGAAGCGTTGACATCCAATTTTGTTGATTGCTGGACCAACGGAAGTACTCCCGCTGTCCTACTCGATTGCCTGTTCCCGACATTCGCTGGCGAGGTTTGGCATCTTTGAATTGGTTATCAGCAGTCAGCAGTCAGCAGTCAGCGATCGGTGAAGAGGTTTCTGACAAGAATCACTTGCTTTGGAACAACCTAAGCCATAAAGTGTTACCAAATGCATCTTTATTCTCACTGTGAAGCATGCTGAAAGGGTTTTCGTAGAAAACCCGACCCGACGGCTGACTGCCATAAAACCAATAGCCAATACAACAATGGTTACCCAATCGCATGTCGTCCTCAACATAGCACTCCTCTCCAAGCGAGACAAACCTTTCCTTCACTGCTATGCCTTCATCGGTGCTGTCCTCCCTGACCTACCGATGTTCGTTTTCTTTGCAGTCGAAACTTTTATCCTTAAAACACCACAGCGTGAACTCTGGGGTTCTCGATACTTCATGGAGTCGTGGCAAACTTTCTTTGACATTTTCAACGCCATCCCATTGATTCTGATTGTTTTGGGGATTGGATATTACCTACTAAACTCCGAGAGAATCGTCGTTTTTGCGTGGAGCATGCTCCTCCATTGCGGTTTCGACTTTATGACGCATCACGACGACGGGCATCATCATTTCTTCCCGCTCTCCGATTTTGTCTTTGAAAGCCCGATTTCTTATTGGGACAGGGATCACTATGCTGGTATCGTCGCGCCGATAGAGCGATTGATTATGCTCGTTGCTTCTATTTACCTCTTCCAACGACTGAAAACCCGAATAGCACGTTGGGCACTGATTATCATAAATGTTCTGTTCTTAGGTTCTTATCTCCTCTTTTTTCTCCGGTAGGTGTAGCCTCTCTGTCACGATTTCTCATCTAATCGTCCATCTTCCTGTAGGAGCGATTTCCTGATCGCGACTTCCGTAGAGTGCAGATGCTATTTGTCAGAATCTCGGATTGTTTGAATGTGTCAAGTTTCAGAGTATTCAGAGTAAACCCGAAAATCGGTGGTGGCTCAAAACGACTGTAACCTTAGACGCTCATTGGGTTTTGAACGATTTTGAAAGAAGATACTGAAATGCTTACTCTGAAATTTTAGCATCAGGGGTCGGTGTCGAAGTAATGCCGTCTGAATGAAAAACCCCTCCCTTTTCACGGAGGCTTCACGGAGATTTTTTATCGTCGTAGGTGTGCCGTGTGTCGCCACAATGCAATATGTTGACTCCCCGCAAAAAACGAATGTGAAAATAAAATTAACTTATAGTATCGGTGTTTTTAGAGCCGGATGTGCTGATCTTTTTTATTGAAAGCCGTTCATTATCCGCCGGAGCTTTGTAGCGTGGTTTTCTGTTAGGCTGCGCTCCCCTCGCTTGATGGGGGATGCAGACGGGCGATTCCATACTGGTTCGATTAAAAGTTTTGTGGGTGCACCGACAATATCACCTTTGAAGGGTTCTATTCCATACTGGTTCGATTAGAAGTGCCTACCGTTCCTTTAAGACGCTCTCTTTCAAAAAAGGTTGAATGCTACCTTTGTGCATTCTACATCTGTTGATAGACTTTAGCTTTAGGATGGGTGGCGTTCCTATACACCTATCGCCCCTTACAACTATGGTTTCCCAACAATTAAAGTTTTTGGCAGGGTGATAGTTTGAAGTTGTCTATTCCGCAAAAGCTGAAAGATGGGTTCCCTTTCGTAACAAATAACGAGCAAGACGAGGCAAGGTCCCCTCTTGTTTGTAAATAAGAAATACTGTCGGGTTTTTTGGGGGCGACATGCCAGCAGTTATACCTCTAAGCGGTCTCGGAAGATGAGAAAACTTTCGGCAACCGAAGCGGTCAGGTTTAACTGCTTGAGCCGCTCCAGATCCTCAATCGCTTCAAGGATCGGTTTTACCGTTGTGATGTCCACATCAGGGAAGCGTTCAGCGAGAATCGTCAATGTGCTTTCAACGCTCATCTGACGCGCGCCCTGTTCTATGCCTTGCTCTATGCCTTGCTCTATGCCTTGCTCTATGCCTTGCTCTATGCCTTGCTGCAGGAAATGTTGGATAACCGATGATTCTTGCATGATCGCCTCCATTATGATTTCACGGACAGTTGAATACTCAAATATTAAGCCACCTAAAATCGCTAAATCCGTCAGATAATCCGCTTTTGATAC
>JAPOOP010000618.1 GCA_026713385.1 Candidatus Poribacteria bacterium
AAGGAAAAATTAAAAAATGCAATCTCCACACGGTATTACGGCTTCAGCGTTTCGTCCCTCTGTGATGGGAAGAAACGGCATGGTTACATCTGGACACGTCCTTGCTTCGCAAGCTGGCATTCAGACAATGATGGCAGGCGGCAACGCTGTCGATGCCGCGATCGCAACCGCTGTAGCTCTCGGTATGGTTGAACCTGCTGGCTCTGGACTTGGAGGCGACGGCTTTATTCTCATTTATTGGGCGGAAACGGGGCAGGTTGAGGCGGTAAATGGAACGGGACCCGCACCGCGTGCCGCTACCCGAGAAACCTACCACAAGGATGGTGGGATCCCAATGAAAGGCATACGAAGCGTCTCGGTGCCAGGGATCGTCGATGCCTGGCTCCTGGCACACGAACGCTACGGATCACTCAAGTTAGAAGAGGTATTCGCACCAGCAATTTCGCTCTGTGAGGACGGATTTCCAGTGAGTCATAGACTGGCTGGTGGGCTTAAAGGCGAAAACGCTCGTTTTGCTGCAGAACTAGATTCGCGTGCTGTCTTTACAAACGATGGCGAACCCATCGCCGCAGGTCAACCCCTTGCGAACCCCAATCTCGGTAACACCCTCCGAAAGATTGCCAAACACGGAAGAGAGATATTCTACGAAGGCGAGATCGCTAAAGCCATCGGTGAATTCAGCCGTGCTTACGATGGACTCTTGACAGCCGAGGATCTCGCGAACTATCACGCACACTGGGCTGAGCCGATACACGTCAACTACCGCGGATATGAGGTTTATGAGATGCCTCCCAACTCCAGCGGGCATATCTTACTTCAAGAATTGAACATGGTTGAGTTGTTTGATTTGCAAGCCTTAGGGTGCAATACTGCTGAAAGTGTACATCTGATGGTTGAGGCAAAAAAACTCGCCTTCGCTGATCGGGAAAAGTATATGGCGGATCCAGAATGGGTGGACGTTCCGATAGAAGGGATGTTATCTAAATCCTACGCCGCTGAACGCGCGGAACATATCGACTTAGACAAGGCGGCTTTTGATGTGCCAGCAGGCGGTCCAGAAGCACACGAAGATACAACCTGTTTCTGCACTGCGGATCAAGCCGGAAATCTCGTTTGTATCCTGCAGAGTATCCAGTCAGGGTTCGGTTCCAGTCTCATAGCGGGTGACACCGGGATTCTCTTGAACAATCGCATGACCTATTGGCATTTGGAAGAGGGGCATCCCAACTGCCTGATGCCGGGCAAACGCGTCCGTCATACCATGAACCCTGTCATTGTAACAAAGGACGGTCAACCCGTCTTAACATGCGGCACCCCCGGAGCAGATACACAGGTCCAAACGAATCTTCAACTCGTTACCCACATGCTTGACTTCGGAATGACACCGCAGGAAGCGGTCTCTGCCCCGCGCTGGCGGAGCTTGCAGAATCCAATGGAATCTACCATCCCACACACTTGTTCCAACGACCTACAGTTAGAAAATCGGTTCTCCTCGGATACCAAGGATGGATTAGGGGAAAGGGGACATGAACTCCAAATTGTTGGTGATTGGGGTGGTCCTGGAAGTGCTCAGGCGATCATGGTTCATCCTGAATCGGGCGCGCTTATTGGTGGTTCAGATCCGAGGACCGATGGATACGCCGTGACTTTTTAGAGAAATTGTTTTCATACAAAGAAAGGCTTAAATTGTAGAACAGAGATGTTTGCATGTTAGCGATATTTGTGGTGGGCTACCAAAAATTGCTGTCACAATATCATTATTGGGTTAAAACCCTTGGAGCCTGATTGTGAATAGCAGCACTACAAGAATCATTACACACGTGGTTCTTATGATAACCTTTTGTCTTATAGCACCGCAAATTTGGAGCCGTGATGTTGTCCTTTTTGAGGAAGATTTTGAGGACGTGAAACTCGAAGAAAGTATAATGGAGCAGATTAAAGATAAAGACGTTTGGTCAGGCACACCGCCTGAAGATTGGGAAATTACAAACGAGAATCCTAAAGACCTCGGGATGCCTGAGTGGAGAACTTGGGCAATTGTCGATTTTGAGTGGTGGACACGAACAGCGGAAGACCAGCGGCGTAGTGAGTTCACAGGGGTACACAATGACGGCAAGGGTATCGGTAAAGGAGCCGTTTCTGACCCTGATGAGTGGGATGATTGGGAGGGAAATGGCAATCCTGACGCTATTAGCCGTTGGAATGGTCACTTAATTACGCCACCCATTAAAATCAAGGGCGCAGCAGCAAAATCGCTCGTCTTAACATTGGATTCGAGTTGGCGCCCTGAAGATACCCAAAATGCTGAGATAACAGTGAGTTTCGACGGCGGGAAGGAAGAACGTATCCTATTCTTCAAAAGTGTTGGTATTGACGCAGGCGCGCACACGCTTGTTACCATTCCTACCCTTAAACTCAAAGAGGAAAAAATAAATGATGGGGAACAGATAAACGAAACCTTAGAAATCCCGATCGATAATCCTGCCGGTGCCGCTGAGATGACTATTAGTTTCGGGGTCATTGATGCTCAGAATGATTGGTGGTGGGCGATAGATAATATAGAACTCATAAGCACCGCTTATGATGTAGAACCGAGAGATAAATTAGCAACGAAATGGGCAGAAATAAAACGCTTACAATAAACCCTCTTTGTTAAATTGCGAGCAACCCAGCGTCGCTTACAATTCGTCAAAGATGCCTAAAAAGAGTAATGTATTTCCTTTCAGCGTATTACTCTTTTATATCATACTGACCTTTAGGAGAAAAAGTCGTGAAAATTTTGGTCACGGGCGGCACAGGCCGTATCGGGTCCAACCTTGTCAAAAAATTACTGGAAAAAGGACATGATATCCGCAGTTTTGTCTATCCGGGGGATGTCAACCGTATCGGAAGATGGGACGATACTGAACGCGTAGAGACCGTTCTTGGCGACCTCCGAGAATACGAGGATGTCAAAAAAGCCGTTGACGGCGTAGATGCCATCTATCATATCGCCGCTGCTTTCGGTGGTCCTTTTGATAACCGTCAGTACTTGGCAATCAACGGGATGGGGACACTCAATATTTTAGAGGGTATCCGTGAGGTCAACCCGAACATTCATCGTCTTGTCTATGCCTGTACCGAAGCGATTTATTGGGAACTCACCGAAAAAGGTAGATATTTCAATGAACTTATCACCGAAGACATGGTTGCCAAATACCATCACATGCCCTACTTTCTTACGAAATGGATTGGCGAGGAATTATGCATGACGTATCATCACCAATATGGTGTACCTTCGACAGTCTTCCGTTTCACAACCGTCATTGAACCGAG
This sequence comes from Candidatus Poribacteria bacterium, assembly GCA_026713385.1. Lineage (GTDB taxonomy): Bacteria > Poribacteria > WGA-4E > WGA-4E > WGA-3G > WGA-3G. The sequence continues at coordinate 3,316 of JAPOOP010000618.1, forward strand.
CGAATACCTCAACGAAGATGGTTTGCCGAGGCAATTCGTCTTTAGTAATATCTATAACCGATACAATAATTATAAAGGCGATGATCCGGCTGAGTTAGAGACCGCGGATGCCGTCAAACGCCTCTGGGACGGGCAGGAGAAATTCATACTCAAACGTAATTCTGACAACCGTCCCTACAAGGAGCATTTCACAGATGTCCGGGATATTGTACAAGGACTGGTTTTAGGGATCGAAAAGGATGCGGCTGTCGGTGAAGAATTCACGCTCGGTGGAAATGGTATCTTCAAGCATGAAGAGGTCATTCCATACCTGTGTGAACGTTACCAGATGGATTCTGTTGATGTTAAACTCCCGCAATCCCTCTATTTCGAGTTTGATTTAAGCAAAATCAAAACGCTATTGGACTTTGAACCACAACACGATTTAGCGAGTATCCTCGATGCCGCTGAAGCGATGCGCCGTGGTGAAGATGT
>JAPOOP010000629.1 GCA_026713385.1 Candidatus Poribacteria bacterium
CGATTGCCAGCAAGAATGAGATATTCTAAGTTCCTCAAGTTTGCAAGGGGTCGGATGTCTGAAATCTCGCATCCGGCTAAGTTGAGTTGTTTTAACTTTGTCAGATTCGCCAGCAGCGTAATGTCTTGAATCGGATTGGTATAAATCCACAGACCTTCTAAATGAACTAATGCAGCCAAAGGTGAAATATCGCGTATCTCATTTTCACCCAGATTTGTCCACCGCAGATATGTCGCATATTCCAATCCGCTGAGATTTCTGATGCCCTTCTTACGCCCATGCAGCCCGGTCAGTAGTTTCATATCGGTCTTCAGCAGCGTTTCATCGGCAGACAGTTCAAGTTGATCCCGGACGGCTTGTCGTAAATCCGCGTCTGGCATCCACTCTTCTTGTGCGGATGCGATGCCGCACACAAAACTTAACACAATCACGATCAGTGTCCAAATCTTTTTCTGTAACATGTTCAAACTTCTCGTAAGCCCCCATTTTCTTGTTATCTATTTTCTCTCACTTGAATCTCCGGTAAGTTTATGCAATGTTTGTAGTTGTCTCTGGTTGGCTATTACTAACAAGGCATCACCGGCGGCAATTTTCTTATCTTCAGGAGGGTTATAGAGGAACGTCCCGTCGTTATCATGGATTGCGACGACAACTAAACCGGTTTGTTCTTTAATACTGGCGGCTTTGAGGGATATCCCGTCCAGAGGGGCACCTTCCCGGATAATGGATTCAGTGAACTGGGCACCGTCTTGGTTTTGGGTGATATTTTCCAAAAACCCTGCGAGTTGTGGTTGGAGGATGCCGGATGCGAGGCGGAGTCCACCGATGTGATCCGGTAGGACGACCTCATCTGCTCCCGCAGTAATGAGTTTTCCGGGGGAATTATCTTCAACGGCTTTAGAGGCTATCCTTAATCGTGGATTGATTTTTCTCGCGGAGATCACGACAAACAGGTTATCTTGATCGCGACTCAGACATGTGACAAGCCCTTTGGCACGCTCGATCCCCGCCCGCAGGAGCAATTCGTCATCGGTTGCGTCGCCATGGAGGTATAGAAAATTTCGTGTGTCAGAGAGATGGATGAGTCGTTCTTCCTCGAATTCAATACCGACGAAATTTACTTCTGCCTTTAGCATCTCGTCAAGTACATGTACGCCGGTATCACCGAGTCCACAGATAATATAGTGATTTGATAATTTATCGACAGTTCGAACCATTTTTTGTAGTCGGAAAAAACTTTGTAGTTGTCCTTCAATCAGGAATGCGGTAGCGACCGTGACGCTGTAGGTGAACACGCCGAACCCACCAATGAGCAGAAACAGGGTAAACACTCGTCCAGCGTCGCTCATTCCCATATTGCTATAACCAACGGTTGTTAGGGTGATGACAGTCATGTAGATTGCATCAAGAAACTGCCATTCTCCTTCGGGATTATCCCTTTCGAGAAATAGATAGCCGACCGTCCCCGTCCCGAGCAAGCCGATGAGCAGTGCCATGGCAAAGAGGATCTTGCGTTGATAATTCATTCTCGCTTTTCAGTGGAAGTCTCTTCTTCGATTTCCTCAGTTGGTTTTTCTTCCTGCTCGGCTGTTTCCTGTCTACTGATGGCACGGACGTAGCCCATTCTGAGTTCATAAAGGGTATTTGCCAAGAAGTTGGCTTCTGGAGCAGTGAGATTTCCCTTCGTCTTTTCCTCAAGCATCTCAATCGTATCAATAATATGTTTCACGAGGGGGAGGTTTATAACTACCTCGTTCGTTTCGGGGTTAGGGATTCCCTCTAAGTAGAGCCGTCCTGTTTCTACAAGGTTGGTAAGATAACTAATAAAATCGACAGGCGGAATTTGTTGTGCTTCCTCCTGAGTTGTGTTCTCTTCCATATATCGCTCCTGATTCGCCCGATATAGGCAGTGGTATTTATACGAATGTCCTATTCGTCATCAAAGATGATGATTTGTGCGAGCAAACTTCCTGCTTGGTTATTATTGTTTGGACTTTCGTTCATTGCGAGGAAAATAACACCGTCAGCGGGTGCCGGATTATCATAACGTGAGCCAGCAGCGAAGACGACATTTCCGATTTTAGCGATAAGTGCGCCGATGTTTGTGCCGGGAAGTAGGTAATCGTTGGAGCCCGGTGTCTTAGGAACACCGTCGGCACCGCACCATCCGATCCGATTTTGCAAATCCGGTGACCATGCCCCTTCCGCATCAATAATGAGTCGTTGTCCTTTTTCCACACGCACGTAACTTTCCTGCCAAACCGGACTTGGACGAGCTGTGCGGATAACTGTTAATGCCATACATGCCTCCTTGTTATTAAACGTCAAGTGTTCCTTTAAAGATCACACTGGTGGAAAGTTGGAAGGCGTTGGTTGGAAAGGCGGAAGGATGGAAGGATGGGTACCCCAATCTTCCAATCTTCCGATCTTCCAATCTTCCAATCTTTTACTCAGCGGGCATTCCCTTGTCTCGGATGGTGATGTTCGTAATTACATCGTCGACGACGATGCTGTCAACCACGTCCATTCCACTGATAACGTTTCCAAAAATGGTGTAATCACTGTCAAGGATGGTGTCACCCCGGCAGATAAAGAATTCGGAGGCATACGAAACACTTGCGCCTTCCTCTTTTGCCATCGCGACAACGCCTCGCGACATCTCTTGCGAACCGTTTTCAATGGGGAGTGTATCTCCAGCGGCAAGCTTCGAGCCTGCTTGGATGAGGAGTTCTTCTGCGCGATTAAACTTCTCACCCTTGTAATACATCACCTGCGCGTTTTTGATGAAATTCTTGGAAGTTTCCGGCGCTTCGGCTGCAAGGAATTCAAATTCAATAGTCCCCTTTGCCGTTTCAATAGCTGCGACCACCGTTGCGGGATCGATCTGCGGTTTTGCCGTGGTCGTTGCGGTGCCTGTGCCGGCGCGGCGTGCGCGCGGTACAGGGGCTGACTTATCTTCTTGTGCGCAACTCAGCACGAAAGTAGCGAAGAATGTCGCTAAAACGAGAAGTGCTGCGGATGCGAATTGCCGATGTTGCTTATTCTGCTGTTGCCTTAACATATTTTGACTTCGCCTCCAATCGGATTTTTGTCATGACATCGCCCATCGATAACTGATCGACGACATCCATCCCTTGAATTACACCACCGAAGGTAGTGTAGTCTCCGTCAAGATGGGGTTGGGGTTTCAAGCAGATGTAGAATTGGCTCCCGGATGAGTTTGGCGCGGATGCTCGAGCCATCGCCAGTGTGCCTCTGACATGTGGACGTTGGTTCGGATTTGTGTACTCGTCAGCAATAGTCCAACCGGGACCACCTGTTCCATCGCCTTCTGGACACCCGCCCTGAATGATATTCAAACCGGGTGCATCAACTTTTCGATGAAATGTTAAGCCGTCGTAGAACTTCTGGTTAATCAGTTTGATGAAATTATCGACTGCCACGGGGGCAGCATCGGGGTAGAACTCAAGCACAACTGTGCCTTTGTCGGTTGTGACGACCGCGACCTGCTCTTCAGGGGTTAGGTTCTGGCTGAAGGGAAGCGCGCAGCCGATTAGGGTCAGTGATAAAAGAAGAAACGTTAGGCTTATGTAAAACAAATTTTGGCTTGCAAGCTTCGCCAAAAGATAGCATGTTGCTTTCATTAACCCTCCTTTGCTGTGCTAATTAGTCGGTTTTGAGACGTGCCCAAACGGTAGTCAATTTGTCCTGTGCGTTGACATGCAACGTGACAGGCTCTTCCATGTCCTTGAGCAACTCCTCGTTGGTTAAGGCGTAGTTATACATTTTGATTTCATCCATGGCTCCAGTGAGAAAACGTCCACTGCCACCGCGGGCACCGATAAAAAGGGGGTCGTTGTTCGGTTTCAGTTCACCCTTGCACGGCATCTCTGCTTCCAGTTCGCCATCGATATAGAGTAGGATATCTTCACCGTCCCACGTCCCGGCGAGAAAATGCCATTCGCCATCTTGAATGCTGGGACCAATATTATCGTCGTTACACACCTCGGGTAAGTCGAAGAACTGAAGAATTGTTCCACCGTTGTAAAGCGCGGCGAGATTATACAGACCGGCGATCCAGGCTACACCTTTTTCAACGCCGCTCTGGAGTGCTTCTCCACCTTCGATGGTCGCCCAGAATTCGATGGTAATACCATCGACTATATCAAGGCTCGCATGGTCGGGAATTTGCCCGAAAGTTTTTCCGTCAAACTCCAATGCTTTTCCGAAAACGCCTTCAACGAGTTTGGGTAAACCTTTGAAGGTCGCGTCGTTGCCAAATTCCGACCTGTCCTTTGCAACCTTTCCATCTAATGTCTCAAAGGAGAGATGGAGTACCAACTCTTGTGCGTCACAAACCGCTGAAACGCTTATCAAAATGAGAGAGAGCAACCAGAAAATAGCACGCTGTTTCAAACTTCTGACTCCTAAAGTAGAATTATAAGGGACATTTCTTCAAGTGTCAACCAAAATTGAAAATTTCTAAACGGTTCATACAATTTTAAGATAGCA
>JAPOOP010000309.1 GCA_026713385.1 Candidatus Poribacteria bacterium
AGAATAAACTCCATTGGATCCGAGATACCGTCTTTCGAGAGGATGCCTCATGCGTCCGAACCGGTGTTATCCCTCAAGTTATGGCAGCCATGCGAAACACCGCACTCTCTGTTTTACGCTTCACAGGACATACAAAAATCACCGACGCACTCCAACTTTTCGCAGCAAAACCTATACGCGCAGTTAATCTCATAAAATGAAAAATCTTAAAATTGAATGACCCTGTGCCTCAATGCCATACAATATAGGTTGGTATCTCCAGCACGAGTCCGATGAGGCTCCAGACACATCCGAGCGTGTAATCCCCTAAGATGAGTCCCAGAAAGAACGGCACTGCTTGTCGGTAGAGTTTCACACCGCCAATCTTCAACACGATCGCCTTCGCTAACCACCCCAGGAAGATTGTAAACCATAGTCTTCCCATTCCGCTGCCACTGATTAACACGTAGCCAGCAGGATGCAGGGGCCACCAGAGAAATCGGATCTTCATAATCATTAGGAATATCGTGAACAGGAAACTGCTGCCGATAACGCCGAGTTCCGGCACGCCGGTCTCCTGTGGACTGACAAGCCATGTCTGTAAACGGTTGAATGTCTCCCACCCCATATAGACAATCCACCCACGTGCTTTGCTCCCTGCCCCCATATCGTAGAGGACATGCAGATATGCCCAGAACGTTATCAGGATACCGAACACAATCGCCAAGATCATTCCGATGAGCAGTTGACGATACCCAATTTGGCTTCGCTCTGCTAAGCGAAACGCTTCTAACTCACTCGGCGTCGGATGCGCACGGAAACAGCGAACAAACGGGTAGAGGAACGTTAAGCCCATCAGATTGCCTGTGCCTAAGCGGCGTGTGCCTAACGACGTGACCATCGTCCGTCCCGGATCGACAAGGATGAGTTGATGGAGTGGCGGACCAATTTCAGCGCGAATACGGGTGATACCGAGAATCATCGGAAAGTAGAACAGGAAAAAGAGCCCGATCGCCCAGAAGGTCATCCCCATTTGGAAACAGAAGAAGAAAAGGAACATCAATCCGACGGTGAACAATCCCGCCGCAGTGCGGTAACGCATCGGCTCCGCGGAATCGTCCGGTGGTGATTCGCCATGACGTTGTGCGATCCCGAAAACTTTACGAATAATACGTCCATAGTGCCGTCTCCCCATCCATAAAGGGATGCATCCGAAGGCAATCCACGCCCCCGTTTGCTGTTCAAACCTATAGATATCGCGTGCGCCGAGCATATCTGTCACTACCATCTGAAGACGGGTCAGTAACCAGAAGAACCAGCAGGAAAACGAGAGATCCAGGGGCGTGAAGAACATCAAACCGATGCTAAATGGATAGAGGGAGATGCGAATGGGTCCCATCGCACTCCACGGCTTTGAACTGAATTGTCCAAGCACTCTGTTTCGAATGGGTAGGGAGGGGATTTCTGGAAACAGGAAACTCAATCCATTTAGCAACTCGGCACTCCCCGCGAGTGCGAAACCGAGCCACATCCATGGCGAACGAAAAAAGCGTTTCGGGTTGCTCGTCAATGCCAATGGGAGCTGGACGATCGGGTAGTTCAGCCGTTCGTTTTCTGTCCACTGTTTACGGAGAAAGACTGTTACCGCTAATAACGTCAACCAGAGCGCGATAACAAAACTCGACCACGCCAGCACGGGCGGTATCCATGCATTTAGCGTGGTAGAATTATAGAGGGTAGAATCGCCGTTGTAGAACCCGTCTAAGACACGTGCGCTTTTGATTGCGATCCAACTGGGGATATTGTTTCCAAAGAGCGATAACCACTCGTTTTCAGGAGTTGCGAACTGAAATGTATGCGTGAGGGCAGGGATGAGGTACCCCATCATGGTATGTCCGCTGATGGTAGATACCATCACAACCATGACATAGATGGTTTGTAGGTCGGCTTCCGACATCGCCAGACGCGGCAGGAACCGCTGGAGCAGTAGGTTGACGAGTACAAAAACAAGAAGTGTGAAAACCGCATTGAAAAACAGCGAGGCGATCGTCAACTGCGTGGAGTGCCACACCTCTGTCCCCATCAGGCACCAGTAGCTATTAAAGGCGACGAGCACCAGCCCAATCAGTAGGATATGCGGTTTGACGAGGTTTCGTTTCCCGTTGCCGTTGGTTTCCATTCGCGTCCCTGCCGATGTGCTGTGGAATCGTACCTCAGCACAAGTTTGCGTCTATTATAGTCTGCCTGCAGTAAGTTTTCAAGTGGAGATGTATTGAAAGCCATCAGCAGTCAGCAATCAGCAGTCGGCGGTCAGCAGTCAGTAAAGTCGCTATCACGGAAAGGCGACCCAGACATACGGGGAAAAAAATGGGGCGAGTTTCAGAGTATTCAGAGTAAACTCTGAAAAAGGGTGGGTATCGAAAAAGTTGTAAACATAGACAACGACTGGGTTTTGAGCGGTTTTGATAGGAGATGTCTGAAACGCTTACTCTGAAATTTCAGAGTGGGCGGAGAGTGATGTTGTCTGAATCAGGATAACCCCCTCAATCCCCCTTATCAGGGGGACAGGATTAGGGACTTTTCAGGATAAACGTCCGTAAAGAACGCCAATTTTCACGGAGGATTCACGGAGGATTTTATCATCGCAGGTGTGACGTGGGTTCCCAGAAGTCAACATATCATCTCTCCGTGAAAAACGAATGTGAAAATATTATTAACTTATGGTATCGGTGTTTTTGAAACTGGATGTTGTTGTCTGTGCAGAGCGTGCAAATATTCAGCAATTGTCTGAATCGCGGATTTACGCGGATGAGACGGATTTCGCGGATTTTTTATCCGTGGGCGGGGTCGTTGTCTGAATCAGGATTTACAGGATTAAAAGATTTTCAGGAGAAGAGCGGGTGCGGCGACGGTATTCAGCCCCAACGGGGCGACGGGTGTATAGAAATATGGGAAACCCTACTCTCTTGGTTTCCCCAGCAGGGGTTTTGCTGGAATGTTTCTTCAAAAGGTGTATCGCATTTAAAATTGTCCAAAGTTTAGTTATTAGCTCTACCATAAATGACCCTGATGTATTTTCAGTTTCTGTCGGTTTCACAGACAGCATCTTGATCAAGAGGTCATTTCTACAAGACAGTTAAACATCCCTGACTGCCCGTAAAAATAACTTGATACCAGTTCACGTATATGATATAATATCCTATTCAATAATGGCACCAGTCGTAAGAAAAAGAATGTCCTATAAGGAGCGAAATCTATGTATATCTACATTTAAATTGCATTATCTTAAGCAAAATTAGCGATTTTTATGAAAATAATTTGCTTTTTTCTGAAAAATGCTATATACTTGGTAGTTAGGTATAGTTATTATATTTTTAACGTGAGTTTGATAAAAGCGGGATGTCGGGTTTCGCTACCGCTATTTCGCCAAAAAGTCCCTTGGAAAAGGTCATATCTGTCCACATTTTGCGTTTTTTCGGGTGTGTTCTCGCTCTACCTGTCGGAAACACCCAAGCAAAAACACCTACGGATCTATTTTCAAACTGGCGTTATTTTTAATTTTAAATAGAATGACATTAATCTTATTGTAACTTAACCCAAACCGAAACGGGTCAAAAGAATGAATTACGGACACATTGAGGCACACATGCCTCGCCACCCGTCAAAGATACGATCGGCAACTATCCACCCGGAGGCGGATACTGCTGTGCAGTATAGTGCCTCGTCTGCGGTAGTTTGTCATGCGTTAGATTACCCCCCCCCCCACTTATTTCCCGTTAAGTATAACTTCTCCAATAACACATTCAGGACACGCTGTCGCGCCTTGCGGAATGCCGCCGCGCCCCGCGACAAGGGTCGTCCCTGTCTTCGCCGCTTGGATTCCTGACACAGGAAACACGCCAAGGGGCTTTTTTTGTTTAACTTCGGTAGGACTTCTTCAATTGAAGTGCCACCGTTTATTCAGACCACAATTTCGCAAAGTTAATCCAAGTTTTGTTGCTCGAATTCCATAGGTGTCAAATAGTCTAACGCCGAATGGGGGCGTTTTTGGTGATACACTTGTTCGATAAAATGTCCAATACGATTTCTCGCTTCATGGATGTCTTCAGAGTCGTTGAGGTGAACTTCTTCCTCCTTCAGCGTATTGTTCCGAGAATCAGTATAAAATCTAAAATAGTTGCCACGATGTTCTCCTTGCTTTATTTGCAGGGGGACAGGTCGCAAAATGGCACTACCGAAACGCGTGCACTTTACGCATCCGCGGTAACGCCCTTACAGGCGGCTCACATGGATACGTCCGTATCCAAACACTGGCAGTATTACAAGACTGACAATAAAAAAGGAGGCAAAAAATGTTTAGATTCAGATTAGAAATCATAGCACTGGTGCTATGCCTTACGATCTTGCCCAATCTCTCTGATGGGCATTCAGATGAGCAAGAGCATATAGGTAAGTTAACAACTTGGGTGCATCAACACGCAGGTTATTTGCCTAACAATATATTCCCTGGGACTGGAGAGCCACGGTTGATCCATATTACCGATTACAATATAGGTGGTACTGTTGTAAGGAGAGGAGGGAAAACTTATACGGAACGCATGACGTATAACTACCCACCACACTCGCATGTAAAAGAATCAGGTGGTAATAACAGTCCACCCGCAACGACAATAGTTAGTAATCCAAACCCAGTCCCACAACGGCAGGTTAATCCAGACCCAGATCCACAACCTGTAGTTAGCACAGGGGGGAGCACTGGAGATAATACTGGCGACCCAGTCGTTAACGAACAGCAATTTTCGCGGGCAATACAGAATGCTGTTGTGAGTGTGCCGGTCTCTAAACCGAAACCTGTTATGTCTGTTTCACAACGCCTGCTTGTTACTGAGTATATGCTTTTGGACAACGGGAGAAAGGAGCCCCATTGGATTGAAGTGTATAATCCGAACACTGTGGCGGTTGACCTTGCTGGTTATACTTTTACACATGGCGAGTGGCACTCCAGGAATAAGTATAGCCATCATAAGCAGACGCTGATGAAATTCGAGATCCCTGCGAAGTCCGCTATTATTCTCGCGAGCCACGATATAACAAAACATATTGGTGATCATATTGGCGGGCTTGATAAAAAGCAGATTTATCAACTCAACCTAAACCAATACATTCTGAAAAGTGGGTGGTTGTTTCAAGATCCGCAAGGTAACGATATTCACAGGGTCGGACGTGCTTTTGACCTTGGCGGACCTGTGATTCCACCGCACGCGGGGAAGTGGATACGGCAATCACATCATCGCTATCCAAGTGCGGACGCTCCTTCCAAGACTTACTATGGGGAACCTCACGATGTTGGAACTCCAGGATTTTTTGAGCATGCACCCGCTGCACCTGCTCTGATTCGCCCGAAGCGTTTTGGGATATGGGCAGATTTGAAGAAGTAGAAGAACCGAGCGCGGTGTTTCGGCACCGCGCTTTTCCTGAACCCAGAACCGAATGCAAAGTGACAAGAATAGGACTGAAGAATGGATGACTAAAGTCCATTTTCCCGCCCCTCCGCTCAAAGCGGTTTCCCAAAACACAATACATACCCGTTATGGTCCTTGAGTTCAAAGGCGCGTAGACCGTCTTCGGTGTCCGCGAGGGGTTCGTGGAACTCTAATCCACGGGACTGGAACTCGGCAAACAGCGCATCAGGATCGGGAACCAAGATGAACGCGTCCCATCTCGCCCACTCGTGTCGGGTGTGGTTTGGGACTGGATGTATATCTTCGGTGATATGTTTGAGAAGAATCCGCACGTTATCTCGACTCACGATTCCAAAAAACGGATCT
>JAPOOP010000431.1 GCA_026713385.1 Candidatus Poribacteria bacterium
GCGATTGGTATTGCCCAAGCACTGCAGCGTTTGGATACCACGGTAGATATTGTGTTTATTGGTGGTTCAGACAAGTTAGAATCAACGCTTGTTCCACAACATGGGTTCCGTTTCTTGCCTATTTCTGTTGCCGGTCTTCCGCGTCGCCTCACTTTACAGTGGTTACCAACCATCTGGAAGGCATTTCATGGACTTATCCAGGCACTGCGATATATGAAGGAGTTGAAACCAGACGTTGTTATAGGAACGGGGGGATATGTTTCAGGTCCGGTTCTGTTAGCCGGTCTTCTGTGCAAAATTCCAATTGCTATCCAAGAACAGAATGCTTCTGTTGGCTTAACGAACGCTATATTGGCACGATGGGCGGATGTCGCTTACCTCGCTATGGAATCGGTTCGCGAGCACAATTCGTTCCGACGAACCACACGTATAGAGATAACAGGAAATCCTATTCGTCCTGCAATCGCAGCGTTCCGAAGGCGCGAGGAAACCTACAGAAGATTTGGGTTGCACCCAGAGCGGAAAACTATTTTTGTGATGGGTGGCAGTCAGGGTGCTCATGCTATCAATGAAGCGATTGTAGCGGCACTGCCACACCTCATCGAATATACCGATCAGATCCAGATAGTCCATCAAACCGGTGCACTGGAATTTGAGAAGGTTCAAACCGCGTATGATCGGATGCTCGCTTCGCATCGAACCCTCAACTCGACTCTGACACAAGGCAACAAAGCACGAGTTGAGGGTTCGAGATTCCTATATTGTGTCAAACCTTTCTTTGAGACTGTTGAGGAAATCTATAGCATCGCAGACGTTATGGTATGCAGAGCAGGTGGAATGACTATTGCCGAGGTCACTGCATGTGGTATCCCCGCAATTTTCATACCCTTACCCTCGCAAACCGGAAACAACCAAGTATTAAACGCTCACACTGTTGCGGAAGAGGGGGCGGCTGTTGTACTTGAACAAGGCACCTTCACGGTAGAGACTTTGGTAAAAAATCTTACTAACATGATCCTTGATGAAAATACACATGAACGGATGGTAACCGCAAGTCAAACACTCGGCAAACCACATGCCAGCGATGAGATTGCCAAATCCATTCTTTCTTACGCTTAGTTAGTTAAATTATAAAATCGAAATTCAAAAAGCAAAGCCTGAAACAAAGTGGAAGGCGGACTACGGAGAGAAATATCAAATCTCTAATCCACCTCACCGAACCGCAAGGAAAATTAGAAACATGTTTGGAAAAACACGACACATTCATATCATTGGTATAGGAGGTGCTGGATTAAGCGGCATCACTGAGATCCTGCTGGATCTCGGGTTTCACGTAACAGGCTCCGATATCTGCAAGTCATATACTACGGAACACTTGCGTGGACGAGGAGCAACTATCTATTATGAGCATGCAGCATCACACATACAAGGTGCCGATGTCGTCGTTTTTTCCCCCGCTATCCCCCCTGAAAATCCAGAACTCCTCGCTGCAGAGATGCAGAAAATCCCAATTGTCAGGGGCGCGGAAATGCTGAATGAAATTACTCGAATGCGCTACAGTGTTGCCGTCAGTGGAACACATGGAAAAACAACTACAACAGCTATGACTGCAACAGTCCTTGCCAGTCTTGATCCGACGGTCGTCGTAGGTGGGAAACTCATGAATGGTAGTCACGCCAGAAGTGGCGAAGGCGATGTTATGGTAGTCGAAGCAGATGAGGCGTATGGTTCAATTGAGATGTTTTATCCCACTGTTGCTGTTGTTACATCCGTCGATGCCGACCACCTGGATTATTACAATAGCATTGACGAGATTGGTGAAACCTTCCTTAAATTCACCAATAAAGTTCCATTCTATGGCACGGCAGTTCTCTGCTTGGATGCTGAGAACATTCAAAGGTTTATCCCGCGGATTAAAAAACGTTATGTTACCTACGGACTTGAAACGCGAGCAGATCTGGTAGCTGAAGGCATTACTGTGGAAGGTCCCACATCTCGTTACAGAGTTCGCAAAAATGGACACCTATATGGTGAAATTCACCTTAAAATGCCGGGACGCCATAATATTTCTAATTCTTTAGCAGCGATAGCCGTTGGGCTTGAACTTGATATTCCTTTCGATCAAATCCGAGAGAGCCTTGAGTCATTTCAGGGAGTACACCGCCGCTTTGAAATACTTGGCGAAGTTAACAATATCATTGTCGTTGACGATTACGCACATAATCCAGCGAAGTTGAAAGCCGCATTGAGTGGTGCACGCGACGGTTATAAGCGTCGTATCGTCGCCGTTTTTCAGCCACACCGATACCAGCGTGTCAGAGATTTAGCAGATGAGTTCTCTCGCTCTTTTTATCAAGCAGATGTCCTCATTGTCACCTCAATCTATAGTGCGGGTGAGGCACCTATTGAAAACGTCACGGCTGAAAAACTGGCAGAAGCCATACAATCACACGGACACCGCCATGTTTACTATGTGCCAGATACAGATGAAATTCCGGACGTTCTGATGAAAATAACACAACCAGAAGATATTGTCATTACACTGGGGGCAGGAGACATCAGTAAAGTAGGACACGAGTTCTTAAATAGGCTTTCAAACGATTAACTATGGGTGCCGTTCCAAATGTAAAGCATTCTGCGCAGGGCTCCTCTATGGGAAACTTGTAGGACAATGCGAAGTAAAATTATGCCATTTAAGGAAACCTGATTTCATTTCATGGCGATGCCCCGTGAAGTCCAACCGTCTCCCAATGATGGATAGTGGATACAAATACATAAGAATCGTACATGTCTTCGGGCGCATCGGAACTCGGCGAACACCATCGTGAAACGAAGTGGAACGATGACCAGATTCAATGATTCAAAAATTGGTAAAAAGCGCAATGGATATACACGGCAGACCTCAATGCCTGCGCGACGGCTTGGTAAACACCCCAATGCCAAAATATACGTGTGGCGGCGTATAATTCTCGTCATAGCGGTTATGGTTACGCTATCGTTTGCTGGAAAAATAGTGCTCGGTTTTTTTAGTTCTGAATACGTTTCACTTGAACTTTCAGGAAATATACACTATACTGATGTACAAATCTATGATGTATTAGGCGAAAAATTAGAAAATATCGTCACAGATTCTGAAGAACAAACAGCTGACTATCTGAAAGAGAATTTGAGCTACATTAAAGAAGTACATGTCCTTAAACATGTGATGAAGCGGATACTCACTATTGAAGTCACCGAACGTGAACCTTTTGCTCTCCTGTGGTTCGGTAATGCTCCGCAAACTTCTCAAGGGCACATGCCCAAGGTACAAACCTTAGGCAATAAATCATCCGTTGTAAGTGCGCTGCTTGATGGTGATAGTTCGTTTTTTCTGGTAGATAGCGAGGGACATGTATTAAAAAATATAGAGGTTGAAGAAACAGGTCAATGGAAATCTGAAGGACTTGAAGAAATGGCGATACTTCCGGTACTGAGTAATGAACTACCGAAAATTGGTACTGCCGTTCAGAGAGACGAGGTTAAATTGGGATTAGAGGTCTTAAAGACTGTCCTACTTCAGGAACCATCACTTGCGGCACAAATACAGATTATAGACGCAAGTGATTTTCAAAAAATCAAGCTACAGATTGATGCGCTGCCTGCACCCGTATGGCTTGCTGGAGACATGATCAAATCTGGGCTTCATCATACTGCCCTGCTTCTAAAACAGCATAAAACTCGGATCCTTGGACTTATTGGTGAGATCCCGAGTGTAAGAAAACCGTATATAGACGTAAGGTACCAAGACACACTCTACTTGGGCGGTTATACTGAAAGTAAGTAGTTCTACCCTTGTAACACCTATAGGGACTTATAGAATATCGGATCCGCACCTGTTTACCGCCCTCAATATCTAAAGAAGAAGGAGGTGAAAACATTTAAATGCCAAAACAAAATATTATCGCAGGACTTGATATCGGTTCGAGCAAAATTTCGGTAGTTGTTGGGAATACGCTGCACGGGAGCACCCCAAAAATAGGAATTATCGGCGTGGGTCACGCGCAAGCCGAAGGACTCCGCAGAGGGGTTATCGTTGACATCAACCAAACAGCCGAGGCCATCCGTAAAGCCATTTCCAGTGCTGAATTAATGGCAGGGGTGAAAATAGACTCCGTCTGCGTCGGTATTTCTGGTGAACATGTTATAGGGCAAACGTCACATGGGGTTGTTTCCGTGGCAAATACTGAGATTTCGCAGGACGATGTTGACCGAGCGATGATAGCGGCAAAGGCAATCTCCATTCCCGCAGACAGGGAAATACTGCATGTAATCCAACAGAACTTCGTTGTTGATGCCCAGAGTCGTATTAGGGAACCTATCGGTATGTCTGGCGCGCGTCTTGAAGCTTACGCCTACATTATTACAGGTGGCACAACGGCTATTCAGAATTTGCTCAATAGTATCGAAAAGGCAGGCGTGCCTATAGTTGAAACACTTGTCGCTGCACCGCTCGCAGCAACACAGGCGACTATCTCAAAGGATGAACGTGAAGTCGGGATCGCACTTGTTGATATCGGTGATGGAACAACTGAAATTATTGTTTACAAAGAGGACTCTATCGAACATACAGCAGTGATTCCTGTTGGAGGCCAGCACGTTACCAATGATATTGCGCAATACTTAAAAGTCACCCTTCCAGAAGCGGAGGAACTTAAACTTCACCGCGGCTGTGCTTGGACAGAATTAGTTGATCCCGAAGAAGTTAGATCTATTCCAGTCGCGAGTGATTCAACGCCACCGCGTTTCATCGACCGAATTGAACTTGCCCAAATTATTGAGTACCGTATGGCTGAAATATTGGACGCAATCGGTGACGAATTAGGTGATATTCCGCTTCCAGGTGGACTTGTGCTCACTGGTGGTACTGCGCTTATGGACGGTTTACAAGAACTCGCTGAAGCGATGCTTCAACTGCGCGTCCAGATCGGATACCCGCGCGGCTTGCAAGGCTTGACTGACCGGGTGAACCATCCAATGTATTCCACAGGAATAGGACTCGCTCTTTACGGTGAAACCTTACGGCAGTTAGAACGTGAACACAACGCACGTTCTGGAGGGAACGCCTTTGGATCATTCCTGCAACGCATCAAAGAATGGTTTGGATATTAAGTGTCCTTGGCATTACTTAACAGGACACACCCCACTTATGCCAAACTTATCGCAACGCTTGACTTAACTTTACTAATAGCGTATAATTTAATGTGAAAAAGCGAATCTATGAAAGTTATTAAGGAACCTCAATCTGGAGATTGAGGCTATAATGATAGGAGGAATTAGGTTGCTGTGTCTTTGTTATAGTAACTGAAATCTAAAATGATAGAATTTGAACAGGAAGAATTTGAAAGTCTACGCGCAAAAATTAAAGTTATTGGGGTTGGTGGAGCAGGTGGAAACGCAGTGAAACGTATGATTGAAGCAGGACTTACCGGCATAGAATTTTATGCCGTCAATACTGACCAACAAGCACTTGTGACCTGCCGCGGTGCTACTCAAATCCAGATAGGTGTTAACACCACCGAAGGCTTAGGTTCCGGGGCAAACCCCGAGATTGGCAGAAAAGCCGCCGAAGAAGACAGAGAACATCTCCAAACTATCGTAGAGAATGCAAATATGGTCTTCATCACCGCAGGTATGGGCGGTGGGACCGGTACCGGCGCAGCACCCCTCATTGCTACACAAGCAAAAGAGCGGGGAGCACTCACTATCGGGGTCGTGACACGCCCTTTCAACTTTGAGGGACAACGTCGCGCAGCCGCCGCCGAAGAAGGACTTGAGGAACTTCGAGTCGCTGCTGATTCCGTAATTGTTGTACCAAACCAGCGTCTCATCGACACCATGGACAGGAAACTTCCCATCCGAGAAGCATTTCGTATGGGAGATCAGATTCTCTTACACGGCGTTAAAAGCATATCCGACATTGTCACTGAATCAGGCGAGATTAACGTTGATTTTGCTGATGTTGAATCTATCATGCGAAACGCAGGAAGTGCATTGATGGGCATGGGGCATGCTACAGGGGACAATCGCGCCCAAATCGCCGCAGAACAAGCAATCAGTTCACCTCTCCTTGAGCAAACTAATATTGCCGGAGCCGTCGGTATGATTGTCAACATAACCGCACCGCCCGATTTTATGATGCACGAACTCGATGACGCTATGGGCGTTATTCAGGATACCGCTCCGGATGCACAAATCATTTTTGGACTTGTTTACAAAGATGAATTAGAACTCGGAGATGAAGTCCTTGTAACCGTCATTGCAACAGGGTTTGATAGTGTTGAAGAGGAAGCCTACGCAGGTGGTGACAGAAATACAGCGTCACGATATGATGACGCAGATACCTATCAAAGGCAAACACCGGCTCCTTCCGAACAGCGTGTACCAAGTCCAAGTAGAGTACGACAGAGTATCGCCAGAACGCCATCTGACAGATCCAGGGTTCCGGGGCGTGGGAGAAGAGCAAACGTTGAACCACCCAGCGAAGAGGACAACGCACCTCAAAGCAACCCACAGAAACCTGCCCGAGGAAGAGACCAAGGCTCGCAGCAACGTGAAACAGATTGGGAAATTCCGGCTTTTCTACGCGTTCAAAAAAGACGGGGGAACGATAAATAGGAACTACCTCTATACCGACGCCTATCGCTTCTGATTTTCTGAGTGTAGCTCCCGATTCCGTGATTGAGATTCCTAAAACTAACGCCGCATTGTGTTTTGATAACATAGTGCGGCGGGCATCGCTTTTTCATTTCGCGCCTGAAGACACGTTAGCGTGGATGGGTCGTGGATGTAAGATATTTAAAGCCATCCATCTCCCCGGTCGCGTTCAACCTAACCGAAAACCGGGGTCCCGCCCGTTACTGCGGAGGGGATTTTTGCAATGTAATACAAGGAACGGATTTAGTCTATCCGCAGACTAAATCCGGTGTTTTTTCAATGAAACGAAGCGGAACGATGACCAAGAACCAATAGTTAAAAAAGAGGCAAATAGTGAACTTATATCGACATTATCAACACTTACGTAGTGAGGAACACGGCGCACACAACAACTTCAGAAAACCCAACAAATTCGCGCTTGTCTATCCGAGCACGTATGCCCTCGGTATGTCAAGCCTCGGTGTTCAAGTTATGTACGCGACGCTCAACAACCGACAGGACACCGCTTGCGAACGTGTTTTCATTCCTGAGCCTACCTATCTTCGGAAACTTGCCTCTCAAAAAAAGGCTCTTTTCTCTTTTGAAACGCAGACCGCTTTGAACCAATTTGACATCATCGGGTTTTCAGTCTCCTTTGAATCAGATTATGTGAACATTCCTCGCACGTTAGAGTTGGCGAACATACCGCCGCTTGCAGAAGCGCGAACGGAATGGGATCCGCTCATCATTGCCGGTGGCATTAATATCTCCTACAATCCAGAACCGATTGCCGATTTTGTCGATGTTTTTGTCGTTGGTGAAGCCGAGCTTGTTATCCACCAACTCATGGGGCATTTCGACGAGTGGAAAAAATCCGGTGCACCGAAGAGTGAATTACTTGAAACGCTCGCAACTGTCCCAGGACTTTACGTGCCACATTTTTACGATGTAACCTATCGCGATGATGGTACGATTGATGCCGTTTCCCCAAAACCCGGTATATCGCCTCGAATTCGTGCCGGAGCTGTCCCAAAACTTGATGATGTCGAAACCTGCACGCACATCCATACACCCAATACCGAGTTTTCAAACGCACATCTCATTGAAATTGTACGTGGGTGTGGTAGGCAGTGCCGTTTCTGTGTCGCAGATTATGCCCGCCGATGGCCAAGACGTCGCTCTGTAGAGAGTACACTTGCACTTGCGGAACGCGCACGGGGTATTACAGACAGAATTGGACTTGTCGGTGCTTCTATCTCTGACCATCCGCAAATTGATGAGATCGCTACAGGTCTCGTCGAACGTGGATTTCGAATTTCCTGCGCCTCACTCCGCGCCGAAACTGTTCGCGCCCCGCTGCTCGACGCACTCGCAGACAGTGAACAAGGAACCATCACCATTGCTCCAGAAGTTGCAACTGAAGAGCTTCAAAAGGTAGTCAATAAAGCCATTCCACGTGAACGCCTCTATTATATTTTTGAGGAAGCATTGAAACGTGATATTCTCAACCTTCGTCTATACTTCCTCATCGGAGTACCGCATGAAACACCAGCAGATGTAGAAGCCATAGTTGATATGGCAAAGGAGATGCGAACGATACTTCTCCCACATGCGAAACGAACAGGAAAAATAGCACGTATCAGCTTTACGATTTCACCCATGGTGCCGAAACCGCATACACCTTTCCAGTGGGTAGCAATGGAACCCCCAAAAACCATCGCTCGAAAACTCGATTTTCTGAAACGCGAAATTAACCAACTTGGTAGCATAAAAGTCGGTTCTGCCAGTGCAAGACTCGCACATCAAGAAGCTGCCTTCGCTCGCGGCGACCGGCGGCTTGGAAAAGTTATCCTTGAACTTGCTCACGGTGTCCCATGGAACCAAGCCTTCCGTAAACACGATTTAGCTCCAGATTTTTATGCCATACGCCAACGTCCACTGCATGAGGTCAACCCATGGGACCATCTCGACCTTAACGTTAAACCCCAATTCCTACAACTTGAGTTCAACAAGCACGAAAAAGGTTTTACAACCAGTGAATGTGATACGACTGTTTGCAAGAAGTGTGGTGCCTGCTAAAAAAAACAGTCAGCCATCGGCTTTCGGCTTTCAGCATACTAACTATCAGTTAACATGCTCTACAGTGAGAACAGTTAAGAAAATTTGTGACAGTTAGTGATAGCATTCCGTGAAAGGTTACTGTTAACTGATAAGAAGGAGAAATTTACTGTGCGCAAATTTGAACAATTTATAAGAGAACTTGTCGCAGCATGCGTCCTGTTCGCCTTCACGACACCTTTATATGCAGGATTAGATGACAAATCTCTCGTCCTATACCTCTCCTTTGATGAAGGGAAAGGAGGAGATGCCGCAGATGGCTCCGTACATGGGCATGATGGCGAACTTATCCAAAATCCCACCTGGGTAGATGGACAGTTCGGCAAGGCATTGGAGTTTGATGGGACCAAGGGAGACCATGTAATGGTGCCTATCAACGACACTTTACAACTAAGAGAACAATTTTCTGTCGCTTTTTGGGTTAAACGGGGCAAAGCCCAAATTCGGGATTGGAATTACATGGTGACAGCTGGCTCCTTGAAATGGGCAACAATTTTTCAGAACGCCAGCAGCAAAACTTTTTTCTGGTCAACATCCGGTGGGGGGTGGGCGCAAAAAGCCGTCACTGATGACATTCAACCCGAAGACTGGGTACACCTCGCAGTCACACATGACACCAAATCAAAAGTGGTCATCTATAATGACGGGAAAGAAGCCGGCGGTGGACCTAAACCGCCACCTGTTGATGAAATTGATGGCTCTGTTATGGTGGGTGCCCGCCACCC
>JAPOOP010000519.1 GCA_026713385.1 Candidatus Poribacteria bacterium
CTTTGCGGGGTAACCAGTTTACTCAATTCCTGCCCCAATAATTGAGGGTCCCTACAGACAAGGAAATCCCATTTCTTCAGTTTACCCCAGTTATTGACAGCGGAGATCCATCGTCTGGCAGCAGCGTGTTTGGCGTGAACTCGATCGGGTTCAAAACCCTTGATTTCCAAAACGAGGTGAACACCGTTTGTGAGTCTAACGATAAAATCGGGTTCGTAGAGATGGGATATGCCGTCGTGTTCGTAGGGAATTCCGAGTCCGAGGTGATCGTTTCGGACATAACATTCTACAAGTTCGGATTGCTCCAACCGAAATTTGGCGGCACGTTCCCATTTGTGGGTATCCAGTACTACCTGATTCACATGGCTCCGTAGTGTTTCGGTGCAGGGACGCGGTGTGAGAAAGTCAACATCAGCAGATGTGCCGATGGGTGCATAGCGGTTCAGGATAGGTAGGAGCGGGATTTCACCTTTTGCCTCATCGGGTTGAATCGCGGTCATGAGTCGTTCGACAATCCGTGTAACGTATTTCTCTTGCCCAAGCTCACAGGGATCACATCCACGGAAATCTACCTTGTCCTTGACATAAGCATCAACAAACCTAAAGACTTGTGGAAAGAGACGGTGTCGAGAGAGCAACCGAAGTTTCGGATTGCTGTCTGGGTCTGGTGCGGTTTGACTATCACCAACCAGTTTGTGGACAATCCGATGCGCAATTCCGAATTTGATGGCTTGTAGGTGAGTGGTCTGATAATATTCCTCACGGTCTTGTAGTTCCACCGCGCCCGGACCTGATGCAGAAGGCGTGCCGGTTTCATACCCGACAGCGGGTTTGACATAGAGTGCTGTGGGGTTAATTTCGGGTTGGAGGCTCAATGGTTCTGTGGATTCAATATCTGCCTTAATTTCGTTCTTTTGGAGTGCAAAGGCGTATCCCTCAATAATGGGAAATCGGATCTCAAGATGTTCACGTTCAGGTAAGGCGCGAACATGATTTTTCGGCTTGTCATCGGGAGCGCGGGTACCCGTGGCTCTGCCTCTGAAAGGTATCACCGAAAACGGGATGCCGTAGACATCAACATACTCCTCAGTGAGTAGACCAGTATCTGGATCGGGTGTGTAATTCATACGGCGTAATCCGCGTCCGACGACCTGCTCACAGAGCAATTGGCTGGTAAAGGCGCGTAGTCCGAGAATATGTGTGACGTTGTTTGCGTCCCAACCCTCGTTGAGCATTGCGACAGAGACAACACATCGGATCTGTTCACCCGGCTGTCCTCGCTTGCCTATTGTGGCGACAATCTGCCGCAAGTCTTCAGCGGCTTGGCTTCGATTTCTATTTGGGTCTTCGCTCTCCGCTTCTTTCAGCATTTTGCTATCAATGCGAAGCGTGCGTGTAATACCTTCACCGTTTGAGAGCAATTCAGGAAAGACCGCGCCTTGTTCATAGACGATCTTAGTCTCCTTTTTCTTTCTCCGCCTTGTCGTACTTTCAGCATCAACAACCTCGACGACTTGCTCACCAGAAATCCTTCGATAAAAATACTCTGCAATATTGGTATCGGCGCAGACGATGATGAGGACAGGTGGCGTTTTTTCTTGAGCATCCGATGCCTCTTGGATATATTCAAAACGTTCTTTCCACTGACTGGCAAGCGTAATGAGTGCGGATTCCGCCTCGCGATAAATAGCATCCGGGTTCGGTGTTCTTCTTCGTCGTCCCGGGGACGTGTCCGCAGCCGAGAGATCGTCATTAATCGTTTGCCACAATCGGAAGAACTTCGGTTCGGGTCTGCCGGTGGTATCGCTGACAGGTAATCGAGGAATCTTGGTGATACCGCTCTCAATTGCGTCTACCAAACCGAAATCGCTGACGAGCCACGGGAAGGGTGAGCCTTCCGGGTGTCCACTGCCATGAATGTAGAACGGTGTTGCGGAGAGATCCACGCAAAACTTCACACCGCACGCTTGGTTGAATGTATCCAAACCGCTGACCCAGACAGTGGCTTCTTGGCGTTCCTTCTTTTCCTCGGCAGAGAGTTTATCTTCAGTCGGTGCGGGACGATAGGCGTGATGTCCCTCGTCATTGAGGACCATAATCGGGGCGCGGTCGTAGAGTTCGCCTAAGACACGCTTGGCGAAAGCGTCCGGCGTTTCGTCGCCTTTATCAACAACCGCATAAGTTTGCCCGCCTTCGCTATGCGGCGATTCGGGTGCGAATTGATGCCAATTGGTGACCAGTACCTTCCCACTGTTGAGTAGCGGACGGAGTTTATGTGGAATGAGTTCAAATTCGTCGTAGTAGTTATCGCTATCTTCGGGGCGGAGCACCTGCAGCCGTTTTTTGATTGTGAGGTTCGGACAGACGACGAGTGCGGCTTGCGGGAAACGCTCATCGGATGGCACTTTGCCACGATTGCAGAATGCCCACGCGATGAGCATCGCCATGACGACGGTTTTGCCGCCACCGGTCGCCATCTTGCAGCCGTAACGAATGAGATCGGGGATACCGAGTTCGTTGGGTGTATCCAGTAACTTAGCGAGGTCTTCATGGGTGAATTGCGGGTTAAAACGCGGTCCTCTGCCTCCTTGAAGAATCTCGACAAGATAGATGATTGTCTCGACTGCTTCACGTTGACAGAAAAAGAGTCTTCGTAAGAGGTCTTCGCGCGCCCAATGCCGTAGGAGTTCTTTGGTTACAGATGTGGCTCTTTCGTATCCTGAATTA
>JAPOOP010000631.1 GCA_026713385.1 Candidatus Poribacteria bacterium
AACATGGGTTCTGCCCGTGGTGCCCTACCGGGGCAAACATCTAACTTGGGACAGTTGATACTTATTGCTGTCGCGGCAGCATTAGCGGGTGGATTCTTCGTCGCCGCGCTTTTTAAACTCCGTACAGCAAACAACAGTCCGAAACCGGATGCCGATGACACCGCAACACCCTCAGACGCAGGATGGCTTCGTAAACTGAGTTCAGACGACCTTGAGCATGTCCGCGTCGCGAGACTTGAATTTATTACACATCTTGATGATAAGCACGAAAAACAAGAGATTTCGGAGCGCGTTTACAAACGCTTGCGCCGAGAACAAACGGAACGCCTCACTACACTCTTAGAAGAACAAAAAAGGGGAAATGATGCATAGCAAACACCACATCGCTGATTTGATCGTCACGCTGGGTCACATAGACGAAAACGTTCGGGATACCGCGAAAGCCGAATTGATTGCCATAGGCAAGCCGGCTATTCCGCAGTTAATCGATGTCCTTACTCAGGAGTGTTGGCATATCTCTGGGTACGGTGCCGAGTTTTACACGCATGTTGAAGGATCCGCTATTCCTGTTTACATGGAACAGATGGCGAATCAGTCTGCGGAGGTGTTGGCAAAAATCGGCGAATCTACCATCCCCGCACTCACGGCGGAACTCACCAGAGCCGAACGTGAGTTTTCCGAATGGTTTTACAAGTACTTGCGACCCGAGCAAACTGACCGTCTTATCACAATGTTGGCGTATGTTAAAAAAGGTGAATAGATGGACAGCGATCATATCATAGCCGATTTAATCGAAGATTTGTCAGAGCTGGATGAAGATGTCCACGAAGCTGCTAAAAAGGAATTGATTGCTATCGGCGAACCGGCGATTCCACAACTGATTGAGGCACTTGCTGATAATCTTGGGGATGTGGTTGATCAAGTTACCGATGTCTTGGCAGTTATCGGTGAACCGGCAATACCTGCGCTTATTGATCAGATGGCGATAGCTGAGAGGTACTATGCACTCGCGCTTGGTAATACGCTTAGCCGTATCGGTGAACCAGCAGTACCGGCTTTGGTGGAAGCGTTATCTGACAAACTCAATGAAGATTTCCGTGAATATGCAGCTCGCGCGCTCAATCTGATGGGAGCCGCAGCAATTCGTGCGATACCGGCACTTATTCAAGCTTTGACCGATCCGGCCGATGAGGTGCGGTCTTATGCTGCCTACACACTTGCCAAAATGGAAGACGCAGCAGCGGATGCAGTGCCTGCGCTTATCAAGGTACTTGATGATGAATCCGAAGAAGTCCAAAATCATGCGGCTTTTGCATTGCGTATAATTGGAACCCCGGAAGCGAAACAGGCACTCGAAGCATTCAGCCAAGCGTAATGGAAAAGTTATTTTGATTTCGCCTTTAGGTTTTCCCTTAACTTGTTTCTTTGCTTCAAGAGTATCAAAGGCACTATGTCCTGAAGTATCATTGGGAACTGGAAAAAATGTCGAGGCAGGTTATTGTGGCACAGTGGGAGATGACCACCCGTAACCTAAATAGACACACGATGATAGGCGGTGTAGGTTTACAAAAATTTGCTACGTAATGAATTCGCTAAAACGTAAAAAACTTGAAAAAATCACTCAAATATGGTATAATTAAAAAAGTAGAATGATATATGTGTTCACGAATACTAAGAAAAAGGCGCAAATATCGCATGTAATTAACAAACGAACAATTTACTTATTTGTCCACCCATCTGATGTTGCTACATTGTCGGTGAATTGTGCGGTATCAGAATGGAATACGAGAAATTATTAGAAGGGAGCCAAGATGGCAAAATACGACTTTGTAATCGCTGTAGGAGGGGCACCAGGGCAGGGTATAGAAACTGCTGGCAAGAGCATCAGCCAAATTTGTGCCCGGTATGGGCTGAACGTTTTTACTTACACTGCCTATCAATCCCTCATCCGCGGCGGTCACTCCTTCCTGACTATCCGAATCAGTTCTGAGCCTGTTGCGAACCACGGTGATAAGATTGACCTGATTATTGCTCTGGATGCTAATAGCGTAGAGAAGCATCTACCGCATGTCTCACCCGGTGGCGCACTCATCTATAACAGCGATGATGTCAAACAAGAGCCGGAACGTGATGACATCCAATTGTGTCCTATCTCTTATAAAGAATTGACTAATGATCCAGATAGAAAAAAGATCATGCTGAATGTTTGTGCATCCAGTGTGGCTTTGCAGTTGGTAGGGATAGATTTAGCAGTACTTGAGGACATCATCATTCTCTCACTGCTCAAACGCAAGGGGCAAGCCATAGTGGATGCGAACATCGCCGCTGCTCGGGCAAGTTACGATTACGCTGCTGAACACTTTATGCCGTTTGATGTCCAATTTGAGAAACAGGATCCTCCGTTGGCGTTTGGTAGTGGTAATATGTTGATGGCAATGGGCGGGGCATCCGCAGGTGTAAAATTTTACGCTGCCTATCCGATGAGTCCATCAACCGGTATTCTCCACTGGATGGCCCCGAACGCTCGCGATCTCGGTATTATAGTCCGGCAATGTGAAGATGAAATCAGCGTTATTAACATGGTAATCGGTGCCGCACATACCGGGGCACGCGCAATGTGTGCCACATCGGGTGGCGGTTTCGCACTCATGTCCGAAGCGATTGGCAGTGCGGGTATGATGGAAATTCCAATTGTTGTTGTTAATGTTCAACGTGGAGGTCCCTCCACAGGCTTGCCGACAAAGACGGAACAAGGCGATCTATGGCAGATTCTCGGGGCAAGCCAAGGCGATTTCCCTAAGATTGTTGTCGCCCCCACGAGCATTATGGACGGATTTAATACGATACCTGAACTCTTTAACCTCGTTGACAAGTTTCAGTGCCCCGGCATGGTACTCACGGATTTGTCGCTGGCGGAAGGGCACACGACATTCGTGCCGGATTCTATCAACTGGCAGCCGGAAATTGAACGCGGGGAATTAATCACCGAACAAGGACAGACAGATAGCGAATATCTGCGTTACCAAATCACAGACAGTGGGATCTCACCGCGAGCGATTCCCGGTACGCCGGGTCATGTCCACGTTGTTGCTACCGATGATCACGATGAAGATGGGAGTCTGATTAGTGATGAATTCACGGATCCTCACAAACGTCGTGATATTATGGAGAAACGGCAACGCAAGATGGAAGGCATCGTTGAAATCCTCCCACCTCCGACTCTGGAGGGCCCCAAAGATGCCGAAGTTACGCTGATTGGGTGGGGATCCACGCATGGTGTCATCGGTGAAGCAGCACAATTGTTAACCGAAGCAGGCATTGCCACCAACCATATCCACTTCAAGTGGCTCTATCCGATGGATGAAGATGCCGTCAACGAAGTGCTTTCAAAAGCCGCACACGCCATCATCGTTGAGTGCAACTACACTGGTCAATTCGCTCGGTTCCTGCGCGGTGAAACCGGCTTTAAGGCAGACGGTCAAATCCGAAAATACGACGGTGAACCGTTTATGCCACATCATATCGTTGATGGTGCCCGCGAACTCTTAAGCGGTAAAACGGACCTCTATGTCCCTTATCAAGAAATTGTTGTTTAATAAAGGAGGAAGAATCAGATGGCGAGACGAGAAAGATCCACTCGACAAGAAAGACGTATTAAAGGTGCTCCTACAGCGCGAGATTTTAAAGGTGATGTTAATCCCGATTGGTGTCCCGGTTGTGGTGATTTTAGTGTTCTTAGTGCCCTACAAAACGCTTATGCCAAACTCGGTCGTGGCAATCATGATCACCTCACTGTAAGTGGAATCGGGTGTTCCTCTAACCTCCCTGGCTATATCAGAACTTATGGTATGCATACCTTGCATGGTCGTTCGCTTGCTGTGGCGACCGGTGCTAAATTTGCTAATCACGAGTTAAATGTTGTCGTCACTGGTGGTGATGGCGATGGATACGGCATCGGCGGAAATCACTTCATTCATACGATGCGAAAAAACATTGACCTCCTCTACGTTGTCATGAATAACGAGACGTATGGCTTGACTGTTGGACAAGCGTCACCGACCACTGTGGTAGGTGAACAGACTAAAAGCACGCCGTTCGGTAATTTAGAGTCACCACTGAATCCGGTCGCAATGGCGATTGTCTCTGGCGCGACTTATGTCGCAAGAGCATTTAGTTCGGAACGAACAGAACTCGCGGAATTGATGTATAACGGAATGCAACACAAAGGGTTTGCATTCATTGATGTTATCAGTCCTTGTGTGACATGGAAGAAAGAGAAGATGAAAATCTTCGATTATTGGAAGGAACGCGTTCATTTTCTTGAAGATCATGACACAAGTGACAAAGCCGCTGCACTTGCGCAAGCGGTTAAGACAGGTCACGAAACGCAGCTTGGATTGTTCTACCATGATACAAGCCGCCAGTCATTGGATGAAATGGAACCCGTGTTAGAAAATGGCCCTATAGCACATCAACCGCTTGGCATTAGTCAAGAGCAGGGTGATGCGATCATCCAGCGTATGATGTAAAGAAGGGTGGGGTTGGTAGATTTTGTGCTTACCTATCCTTTTACCCAGGATATTGGTGATAGGGCGGGCTTATGTCCCGCCCATTGCCTTTTTTAACTGATACGGAATCTTTCACACCATGCGCCTTCGTGCTTCCCAGCTCACAAAGGATTTCGGACATCGCACGATTGTCAAAAACGCCACACTTTCGGTTCATCCCGGGGAAGTGGTTACGATTTTCGGTCCCAACGGTGCCGGTAAAACAACACTCATCAAAATTCTCGCAACCCTCCTGAAACCGACATCTGGCAAACTTGAGATTGAAGGCACGGATGCTATCTCAGAGTCCTCGGATGTCCGTAGCGCTTTGGGGGTCGTTATTCATGAGAATCTCGCCTATCCTGCATTTAGTCCTTATGAGAACCTCAAGTTCTTCGGACAGATGTACGGCGTTAAGCAGTTAGAACACCGCGCAACGACACTTCTTACCGAAGTCGGGCTGCAGCGTTTTTTACATGAACCCCTTCGTATCTTCTCACGCGGCATGACGCAACGCTTCATGATCGCCAGAGCCCTTCTCCACTCCCCTTCAGTGTTATTACTCGATGAACCCTTTTCTGGACTGGATACTGCTGCCAGACAGTTTGTCCTCAATCGTATTGCCCGGGAACAACAAAATGGCAGGGGCATCATCATTACGACACATAACACAGAGTTGGGCTATCTCGTAGGTACAAGGTTCCTCTTCATGATAAACGGGGAATTGGAAGAGGTTGCACAGAAAGATGAAATTACGGCAGAGACATTACTGCTAACGTATGAGGAGAGGTTGATAGACAACGCTCCGAAGGGGCTGTAGGTAGACTCTTTCAAACCGAGACAAACATGAAGGCATTCCGTCAAATTGGCGCGTTGATTCGTAAGGATTTTGGACTTCAATTCCGTTCAAAAGAAACGTTGGTACTCATCTTCGTTTTCAGTGTACTGGTTGTCCTCATCTTCGCTTTTGCATTCGGCCCGATTTTCCCTGAAAGGGTAGAACGTGGTAAATTAGCCGCCAGTGTCCTCTGGACAGCGTTCGTTTTTACAGGAATTATTAGCTTGAACCGTTCATTCGCATTAGAACGCGCGCACGGTGCCTTGGAGGGTATTCGGCTCACCGGCGTTGATGCAAGTAACCTCTACCTTTCCAAAGTCGTTAGTAACGTTGTTTTTCTATTTCTATTGGAAATTGTCATCACGCCCATCGCACTTCAATTCTTGGATCTGCTTGACGTAGTGACGGTGGGTATATTATTGAAACTGTTCGGCGTGCTGAGTACCGGCACGCTCGGTTTTTGCGCTGTTGGTGTCCTGTTAGCAGGCATGTCCACGAGCGCAAACGGCGGTGAAAGTCTTCTGTCCGTTATTCTACTCCCGCTTGTCATACCAATCATTATGGGTGGCGCGAAATGCACTGTTTCGCTTTTGGTAACCGGTGGATTAGAGGGCGGGTTCTGGCTGAAGTTGCTCGCCGGGTATAGTTTAATCTTTTTAGCATCTGCGTATTTACTTGCGGATGCGGTTATTGAAGAATAGTGTTGGCTAAGATATCCGAGAGTATTGAAGAACCTACTTATCGGAATCAGCCGACACATTTCGGAATCATAAAACTTTAGAAGGAGAAAACCTTGTCAGAAATTATTAATATACACGCACGCGAGATATTAGACTCGCGTGGTAACCCGACAGTCGAGGTGGACGTTAATTTAGTGACAGGCGCATTCGGGCGTGCCGCTGTTCCGTCAGGTGCGTCTACGGGTGAACACGAAGCGGTCGAATTGCGCGATCAGGATGCCAACCGGTATTTGGGAAAAGGTGTCCAGCAAGCCGTTGAAAATGTCAATACCCTCATTGCTGATGCCCTCGTAGGTGAAGATGTCTTTGCACAAAGTGATATAGATGCCGCGATGTGCGAACTTGACGGCACAGAGAACAAAAGTCGGCTTGGTGCGAACGCAATTTTAGGCGTTTCGTTAGCTGTAGCGAAAGCCGCTGCAGACGAAGTGGCGCAACCGCTTTACCGCTATATTGGTGGAACAAACGCGAAAGAACTCCCTTTACCAATGATGAACATCTTAAATGGTGGTTCTCACGCCGATAACAACGTTGACATTCAGGAATTTATGATAATGCCTGCGGGTGCGAAAAGTTTCGCCGACGCACTCCGTATGGGTGCTGAAATCTTTCATAGTCTCAAGGCGGTTTTGCAAGCTCAAAATTGCAACACTGCTGTTGGTGATGAAGGTGGATTTGCCCCGGACCTCGGTTCTAACGAAGAAGCAATCGCGGTAATCATTGAAGCCATTGAGCGTGCGAGGTACACTCCCGGAGACGATGTTCTCTTAGCATTGGATGCTGCTTCCAGCGAATTCTACAATCGGGACACCGGCACCTACGAATTAAAAGCAGAGGCACAGCCAACAAAATCGCCAGCAGAGATGGTCGCTTTTTACACGGAACTCTGTGAGAAATACCCCATCGTTTCTATAGAGGATGGTATGGACGAAAACGATTGGGAAGGTTGGAAACGCTTGACCGAGGCAATCGGCGATAAGGTGCAACTTGTCGGTGATGATCTCTTTGTTACCAACACCACCCGTTTGCAACAAGGTATCGATGGACAGATTGGTAACTCAATCCTCATCAAAGTGAATCAGATTGGGACCTTGACAGAAACGTTGGATGCCATTGAACTCGCTCGACGCTTCAAGTACACGGCTGTCGTTTCACACCGGTCGGGTGAAACAGAGGATACGACTATTTCTGATTTGGTTGTTGCAACAAACTCTGGACAGATAAAGACGGGTTCGCTCTCCCGTACGGATCGTGTCTGTAAATATAATCAACTTCTCCGAATTGAGGAAGAATTAGGCGAAAGTGCCATTTTTGCGGGCAGGAAAGTTTTTTATAACTTGGCAGATCGCCAGTAAATCTTTGTACGCAGCGGGCAGGTACAAGACCTGCCCCTACAATTACCCTATAATTAAAGGGATGCCCTATGCAAATTTTCCGCCCAATCTTATTCTTCATCGCGCTTGGTTTACTCCTCGTGAGTGTCAGGCAATTTATGAACGGTTATAATGACTGGCAACAGGCGCAGCTTGCCGAAGAAGCCTATCGCGCTGAGATACAGGAATTAGAGGCGGAACGCGATCGGCTGAAGCAACGCGTCGAAATGCTACAGAACGACAAATTTACAAAGGAACGCCTCGCCAGAAAACGACTCGGTTATGTCAAACCGGGTGAACTCAGATTTAAAGTCGTTAAGCCGGATGCGGTTGAATAGTTTTTTGGGTTCACAAAATTGGCTTAAATTTTTCTTCCGTTTTTTTGCGCGTTGTGCTATAATGAAGCGGAATTTCGCATGGCAGACAACAGGACCTATTGTCTACTGATGTCCGCCTATTATTCACAATATTTATAAGAAGGAGAAAAGAGAATGGCAGGAATGATTCCGACAATTAGTTCCGGGGTTGCAGGACCGCTCGGTGTGTTGCACCTCCCTCGATTCTGGTCGAAAGTGCTAATGGATGCCAAGGGGCAGCTGCATGAAGATTATCCGGCATGCGGCGCGGGCTTCGATCAAATGGTATTAGAAGGACTCGGTCTGGACAAAGACGCTACGTTGGCATATATCAGTGACAATTCTCCGACCTACCCACAGTTTGAAGCGTGGGTCTCGGCAAACGGAAGTTTTGATCAAGCGGCAGTCGATAAACTGAATGCTGATATTTCGGGTTATAATCACGACGACGATACCCGTGGGAGCATCCTCGGTGCAAGCGGTATTGATGACGATGGTTCCATCTTAGACGCTGTTAATCTTAACAACCTTGATGACTGGTATGAATTGCACGCCGGTTTGGGTTAGACTTTTAGAGCGTTTCGTGTAGGCGCGGCAAAAAGGCGCGCCTACATGAACACACCTACTTTTCCTTCCTAACTACCTCTCTTAACAACAGTCCGACGATGAACAATTTCCACAATTGTCCGCTTCTGTTGTCAATTCAATTGCCCTACCTGCCTCAGAGGATTCGAGACCCGCGAGCAAAATCT
Organism: Candidatus Poribacteria bacterium; assembly: GCA_026713385.1. Lineage (GTDB taxonomy): Bacteria > Poribacteria > WGA-4E > WGA-4E > WGA-3G > WGA-3G. The sequence continues at coordinate 8,607 of JAPOOP010000631.1, forward strand.
CAGTGACATGCCGTGCCGTATAGGCATTTGAGAGTGGGGGTTGCGTTCCGTCACGGATACACTCCGCGAAATGTGTGTGCATTCCGCTCGGTGCTGCGTCGGAGCAATCAATCGTTTTGACATCGACCGGAGCGTGTTCGCGCGTATAAGAGGTTGGTGTCCATTGGCTGAGCGTCGCGCCATCTTTGCCGGGCATCGTGAATTTGCCTGCGGTGCCGTGCACGCTCGCTTCACCCGTGCGCGCGGGATCACACCAACTCGTCTCTGCAGTAACAATTCCGCCCGATTGCATTTCAAGCACAAGTGTCGCGACATCCTCTAATTCTGTCGGTTTGTCGAACGTAGAAACAAAGCCGGTCACCCGTTTGAAGGTACCGAGCATCGCGACGAGACCAGAAACAGCGTAAACTCCCATGTCGAACAGCGCACCGACACTCGCCTGTTTCGCATCGAAAAACCACAAATCATCGCCAGGTTCACCGAAGATGTCACGAATCTCTGCGTAGTAGATTTCGGGGCCCCCATGACTGCTCCGCATCCTCGCCCCGGACACACGCCCAATCGCATTCTCCGCAATCAATTGACGAATTTTATAGATAGCGGCGTTGAAATGTGGAAGACACATGACTGTTTTGCCACTCGCTTCAGTTGCCTCGACGAATTGATTCGCCTCATCCATATCGCCACAAAGCGGTTTTTGCATGAGTACATGTTTGCCAGCTTCCAACGCTTTGATCCCCCACGAAACATGTAAAGGATGTGGGGTCCCCACAAGAATAGCATCAAGTGTATCGTCAGCGATGATTGCGTCGTAATCCTGTGTCCAGCGGGGTATATTGAATTCTTGACATTGGTGTTTAAGACGATGTTCGCGTCTGCCACCGATGACACTGACTTCAAAATCGTTGCCTTCTGCGAGGTCAGGCAGGTGCATTCGGCAGACAATACCGCCTGCACCAATAACACCAAGTTTCAGTTTTTGCATAACAATCTCTTCTTCCTTTCTTCTATTCACTTCATTGCGGACACCAAAACCCGTAGCCTGCAACATCGGCGCAGGGTTTTTGCTTGGGTGTTTCTTTAGATTTGAGGAGGGCATATCCCTGATTCAAATTCACGGTGTTTCTCCGCAAGGTATAATTAAAAAGTGGATTTCAACACAACGTTGCGAAAGGCAACAGGTCCATGGTCGCCTTGTAACATTAACGGACCCGTAGCGGCTTCATCTTCGATCATTGCGCCGCGCGTGCAACCCACTACTTCAACATCTTCATGGATTACCTGTCCATTCCAGACGACTTTGACAAAGGTGGCATGGGCAATTTTATTACCATCGGCATCGAATTTTGGTGCGCGGAAGGTGATATCGTACGTTTGCCATTCGCCCGGCGGTTTGCTGGCATTGACGCGCGGCGGCACACCGTCTACTGGTTGGTTGTCGATCCAACGGCAATATACACCCCCACAGGTCCCATAGTGAAGTTCCGTTTCACCCCAACTGTCCAATATCTGGAGTTCGTATCTCCCCATGAGATAAACACCTGAGTTAGAACCTTGTGACACCATAAATTCCAAATGGAGTTCACAATCACCGGACTCACCCTCGGTGTAGATATCAACGGTTCGTCCAGTGGCACCATTGTAAAAAATTCCTTCACCTGCTGTCGTTGCGAGCAGTTTGGCATCGCCGGAGTTGAGAGTAACGCTGCCAGCGGCATCCCATTCATGGTGTGGTGCCCCGCCTCGAGCAAGCCAACCCTCCATGTTTTTCCCATTAAAAAGATTAGTTCCGTTTTCAGATTGAGACATCAAAGTCCCTCCTATCGTCTGATCTATAGATCGAAATTTCCTCACGAGCATAGTGCAATATTAACTGGGAATTATGTGTTAAGTTCTACTTAAAATGAGCGAGAGCGCGTAGCCTGAAACGAAGTGGAAGACGGTTCTACGGAGATGAACTTGAAAATTCCAACCCACCTAACCGAACCGCAAGGAATAATTAAAAATTGACATATTTCACAAAATCAGGTATGATATTTCATTATTAAAGGTTATTTAGTAAGCCAGATAACGCATTAGACTCAAAAAATCAAAAAAGAAATTGGACGAGGACAATAAAACTTATGAAACAGGTTTCCTTATTTTTAGGGTTATCCCTACTGACGGGAACGATTGCTCTTTTCGCGCTTTGTGGCTATGACAATATTGCGACATTGCACGCAGCACCTGTAGAGAATGCTACGTCTAACCCGACAACACCCTTTGCTGAAGGATGCAACAAATGTCACGGCACTGAACCTGCCTATCAAGAATGGAAGCAAGCGGGACATTCACACGCCCTTGTCAACCTGATTGAGGGTCCGTATGAACTCCGCACTTCTTGTCTGAGTTGCCATTCCTCCGGCTATGAAGTTTTCAGCGATCGGGTTTATCCGGGGCATACCTACAACATAGAAACAGCGGTAAACGCCGTTGCCTGTTCCTCATGTCATTCACACACCAGCAGGTCGGAACATTTATTGGTGAAACCTGCGAGGAAATTATGTGTTGACTGCCATAAAATGGACTGCGGTTGTGCAGGTGCTGGTATCGTCCACCAATCACAATCGGAGATGTTCCTCGGTCGCGAAGGTGCCGGTGTGAAACGGATGCCATCGCCACATGTGCGCGCGATGAAGAAACGATGCGTGCAATGCCACATGGCAAAAGAGGATCCAGAGACGGTTGCAAAACACGGGGGCCACACATTCAAAGCGGATTTCTCGGGATGTAGCACTGCGGGTTGTCACGATAGTGCCGATAACAGTATGGAGACAAAGTTGCCGCAATACCGCGCCGAGATAGAGGCAAAGATGCAGGCTGTTAAAACAATGCTTGATGCTGCTTCTGATAAAGCTTCGCAAGCCTATCTGGACGCAAAATTGAACTACGATATGGTTAAAGGCGACAGCGGATATGGACTTCACAACATACCGTATGCAAACGCACTGCTCGACTATAGCCTTTCGCTCAAAAGCGAACTTGAATAGGGAGCGGGTTCCGCCTCATTTTGTAACGTACGTTTACCAACTAATCCTGTGAACCAAGCAGTGAGCGCAGCGGTACATCCTGATCTTTCGGCAGATAGTAGCTGAGCGGATCACTGACGACCCCGATCAACTGCTTCTGAATTGGGTTGCATTTAGCGACGAGTTCATCAGGCATCGTGATGTAATCCATCGGTTTAACCCAGCGGTAAGCATATCCCATAAAAATGGTTTTGCGTGGCAGACCCGACCAGTTGTGTCCAATGCCGTGCCACGTGCGCTGTTCAAAGAGGAAGGCATCTCCGGGGTTGACGTTCATAGAGATAGCACCGCGTGCCCTGCCGGTATCTGGGTCAAGTGGGGGGCTGCCTGTCAATCGGTTACTTCCTGGTACCAGCACAGTTGCACCGGAGGCAGGGTCGGATTGATCGCTGATAGCGTAAGCAATCTTGAGCATGATGCGAGGGTGAGGTTCCTGCATCTCGGCGTGTGACGTACCACCGTCGCGGTGCAAACCGATGCGGTTTTTCACCTCAGAAGGTGGTTCCTCTTTTGAGGGGAGTACAATAAGATGCGATGTAATCATCTGTACGTTCCAATTGAGAACCCCGTAGGCGAGCGGCACCGTTTTCTGCCAATCAAGGAGTTGGAGGAACGCCTCGTGGTGCGTGATGCAGTTACGGAGGTTTAATTTACCACCAGCCTCAAGTCTGCCCGCGGCTTCCTCTTTGGCATAAACCTCATCAACGGCAGCATCAATTTCCGCTACTACATCAGGAGGTAAGGCGTTTCTTATTAACAGATACCCGTTGTTTTCGACGTATTCCCTATGCTCTGGCGTAAAGATTGCGGCTTCATTAAGATCTGTTGTAGCATCCATAGCGTTTATCCTTTAGCGTGCTGGCTTTTGATAGCAAGTTTTGGCTTGCAAGCTTCGCCAAAAATAGCCTCGATTTGCTGATCGAGATTTAAAACGTATTATGCATTATACAGGACACACAGAAAAAAAATCAAAGCAATTTTATTCTGTAACTCTTTATAGGGTAATAATGGGGACGCATATCCAATGAAAACACACTGTTTCTATATCACATTTTGCCTCATGCTCTTGGTGCCGGTGACGCAGGCCTCAACGTTTACTTACCATTGGGAGATAGATGAGACACCTTCAGGTCAAGAATCCGTCTCTTTACCCGAACCTATAGTGGTTGAAATAGAGGGTTCCGGTATTAAAGCATCTTTATCTAATGGTGCTGCGACCAAATTAGCATCCAAATACAAAATTTTTTTATCTCCTCAATGGGATTCGGAAAAGACCTATCTATTGTTGAAGACTCTTGATGATATGCCAACGGCATATAATTATTTCTATCAGGACAATTTTAAACCCAGTTATTGGATATTAAGCGATGTCCATATAACGCATGATATCCAATTTGGCAGAGAGGTTAAAGGGGTAAAGTTTGTTACGATTGCAGCAGAAGCATTTAGTTATGCAAATCCCCTAATGGCTAAAATAGATGGTATTAGGGGAAGATTTTTCTCCAAAAGATTGCATCGGGCAATTGTGCGGTATATCACAGATAATGGCAAAAATTGGTTAACAAAAGAACTCCTGAAACTCAGATATGGTGTAAGTGTAGATATTCCTGACTATGTGGAACTGACGAAACATACGACGGAAGAACATGCGGGTAGGTTTGACAAGTTTAAACCTGAAGAACTTATATCCATTATGTCTATGCTTGAAGAATATCCATCCGGTATGGTTTCAACGCCGGGATTAAAATACTTGGTGAGAAGATTAGATGGCACGCCGCACCCACTTTACCCTGATGCTGCAGCTGTTGCTTGGACATCTGCGGGTTATATTGAGTTCATGGAAAGTGCCTTCAAGGGCGGAATAACCAAATATACCCAACGTCTTATATTACACGAAAAGGCTCATTTTTTGTGGCATTATCTCTTTGATGAACAGCTCAAGGCCGATTGGATAGAATTAGGGGGATGGTTCCAAGAGGGAGATAGATGGTTTACTACGAAGCAGACCGAATTTGTATCCGCCTATGCACACGGCGAAAATCCAAACGAGGATATGGCGGAATCCATTAGTTATTACATCGTTAACCCTAATAAATTGCGTTCCCGATCACCTGCAAAATATGAATTTATCCAGAACCGGGTTATGCACGGCACCCGTTATATTTCAAAAATTAGGGAAGATTTGACGTTTGAGGTTTATAATCTCTATCCAGACTATATCTATCCGGGTAAGATAGTGAGTGTAGACATAAGGGTTGAGGGGGAGCCGGAAGCGGACAAGTTAGTTACCATTGAAATTCAGACACATACAGAAAACGAATTGGATCATGTGAACTTTATTGATGTGGGTTGCAAAAACGGTAATGTCTGGTTTACTATCTTGTTGTTGCCTATAGATGAAACAGGGAATCCTACAGACAAAGGGTATCGGTTTAGAGGGCAAACTACAGTTTCTAAACATCTAAAAAGTGGTTATTATGTCCCGCCCCAAATTACTTTAAGGGATGATAACCAACAGGATAGACACCATTCTGAAAAGGATTTCGGTTGGCAGCTTTATTTGGATAATCCATTAGAGGATCTGCATCCGCCAGAATACGTTCCTAATTCCGCCCGTTTATCTTTATCTGATGCCACTACAGATAAAGGGGAACACTATCAGATAGTAACGGCGACTTGGCAAGTGAGAGACGATTTAGGCATCGGTGGGTATAACACCGGCAATCTTAATGATTCTGTCCTCGAAACTTATAGCAGATACGGATATGCTGAAGTTAAAAAGTGGGAAAACAACATAGCCACCTTGGAATGTAATTTTGATATGCCTCACTATATGCCGGGTGGCGAATACCTCTTGAATTATATCCATATCACAGATATAGCGTCAAATCAACGAATGGTTTGGTTTTCCGATAGAAACGAAGTTCAGATAGACTCATTTGACCGCGCAACTGTTTGGATAGATGAGCTCCCTGCGAAAATAACTATTGAAACCAATACCCCTGACTTTCAACCTGCTACGCTTGATCTAAACCGGATAACCATTAGTGCTACGCCTACTAATCCTGAAGCTCCTGATGGTGAAACTATCGTTGATATTTCGTTTTATATCAAAGACAATATCAGCGGATACGATCACTCGGGGTTACATCTGAGGGATCCAAACGGTGTGGTTTACTATTCTATACATGATGGCAGTGCAGATTATCCAGAAGCACATAATCATTTATATTTTCAGGGGGATCCAAATGTATTTAGAAAGTATACCGAAACCGTTGTTTTACCCAAAGGTAGTATTCCTGGGATATGGGGGCTTCAGGAGATGGTGGTAGTGGATAAAGCCTCAAATCGCATAACCCACGACTTTACAGAGATTGTTCGGTTTGAAGTCGGGGAAGAACCCGCTGCCCCCTCACTCATAGCAGGCTTGCCTCAGAAAACCCAACTCTTAGCAAACTACCCCAACCCATTCAACCCGGAGACATGGATACCCTATCAACTCGCTAAGGAGACAGAGGTGACATTGCAAATCTATTCTGTGAATGGCGCGTTAATTCGGACGTTAGCATTAGGGCATCAGCCTGCTGGTGTTTACCAGAGCCGTAGCCGAGCTGCATATTGGAATGGCAGAAACGAGTGGGGAGAACTGGTGGCGAGTGGTGTCTATTTTTATACACTCAAAACTGGCGATTTCACAGCGACGCGGAAGCTATTAATTCGGAAGTAGGATAGAGGCGAAAGGACGAAAATAGAATGAAAAAGTCATTGTAAAATCAGAACGGAATATTCAAATATGGTAGAAAATGCAAGGCATCCTGAATCCGATGTGGCTCGCCCTCTAAGTGGCCGATATGATACGGTGGCAAAAAATGTCATTCGAGGAGACCCGAACGACTTAATCAGACGTGAAATTATACCGGAGGAAATCCTAATGCAATCAGAAGTGGTCCAATACTTCAAAAAACTGGGCATTGAACAAGGCATTGAACAAGGTGCACGAGAAAGTATCATTGAAGGTATTCTCGAGGCACTAGAGTTTCGATTTTCTGTTAGAGACGTGGAAAAACTGAAGTCGATACTTGAAAGTGTTGAAACGCTTCAGCGTCTCAAAGAATTGCGTCGTGAGGCACTACGAACTTATAGCCTTGATACCTTTACACAAATGTTGGAAAATGGCAGCAAAATCGATCCCTAACAATTTGGATTCTTTTTAACAAGAGCCTCGATTTATTTTTTTTTAGTGTATACAGCCGTGTCGTTGAGAGGAAGCACCACGCGATTTGAAAAGTGAATTGACTTCAGAACCTCACAAATTCAGAGAACCCTCCAAATATGGAGCATCATGGCGAGCGATTCTCCTCGGTACTGTCCTTATTATCCCGAACATGTACTGGATTCTGGACTCTGCCGGTCAAGGGTATCCGACCACTATTTCCCTCTACTTTAACGTCATCTTCTGCATCTTTGTCATCGTAGGTGTTAATTTTTTCTTAGTTCGGATAGCACCAAGGGTTGCAATGCAACAAGGCGAATTGCTGACAATTTACGTCATGTTGGCGATCGCTTCCTCACTCGCAGGACACGATGTACTTCGCGTATTGATTCCGATGATTCCGTATGCGTTCTGGTATGCGACACCAGAAAATGACTGGACGGACCTGTTTCATCGGTATATCCCTGACTGGATGGCTGTCAAGGAAAGATCTTTCTTAACGGAGTATTATCGCGGCGAAACAACCCTTTACCAATGGGAAACTATACAAGGATGGCTGACAACAACTTTTGTCTGGGGAGGCTTCCTATGTGCAATGGTCTTCCTGATGGTGTGTATTAACAGCCTCGTCCGGAAACAGTGGACAGAACATGAGAAGCTAAGCTACCCCATCATCCAACTACCGCTTGAGTTGACGAGTGGCGGTAGGACGAACTTACTGACGAATAAGATGATGTGGCTCGGTTTCGGCATCGCTGGTGCAATTGACATCCTCAATGGACTCCACTACCTCTACCCGACTGTGCCGAGTTTGGGCGGCAGGCTCTACGATTTACGTCCCTTCTTTACACAGAAGCCATGGAGTGCTATCGGATGGAGTCCGATAGCCGTGTTTCCGTTCGCGGTAGGCATCGCTTTCTTTATTCCGCTGGACTTATCGTTCTCGTGTTGGTTTTTCTATCTCTTCTGGAAGGCAGAGCGAGTTTTCGGAGATGCCTTAGGGGTCCGCGGCATGCCGAATTTCCCTTTCACCGATGAACAGTCTTTCGGTGCATATCTTGGCTTGTTCGTTATCGCGATTGTGGCGACGCGGAGACACCTCGCACAAGTTGGTCGGAAGTTATTTAAAAATGATCGGAATGTTGATGATTCAGACGAACCGATGTCCTATCGAGTGACAGTGTTAGGGCTGATCGCGAGTCTTGCATTTATTGTTGGCTTCTGTAAAACGGCGGGGATGTCTATCTGGGTGGTCCTCGTATTTTTTGGTATCTATTATGCCATCTCTACGGCGGTGACTCGAATGCGTGCGGAACTCGGATCGCCTGTCCACGATTTGCACTTCATTGGACCTGATGAGATGATGCCTCGCATTTTCGGGACGCGTCTGCTTGGTCCGCATAACTTAACCATAATGGCATATCTGTTCTTTTTCAACCGTGCTTACCGTGGGCATCCGATGCCACACATTTTGGAAGGATTTAAGTTAGCGGAACGAACCGGAATTTCCAACCGACGATTACTCATTGCAATGTGTATTGCAATTGTCGTCGGGACATTTGCCTCATTTTGGGCATTCTATCATATTTCTTATATCGAAGGTGCGCGGGATTGGTTCGCTGGGAGACCTTTCAATCGACTCCAAAGCTGGCTGACCTCACCGAGAGCACCAGATGTACCGGCAATCGTTGCAATGTGTATCGGTTTCCTCATCACCGGTTTCCTGATGGTGATGCGGATGCGGCTTTTTTGGTGGCCCTTTCATCCCGCTGGCTTCGCTATCTCCAGCAGTTGGTCAATGAATGTATTCTGGTTTTCGATTTTAGTGAGCTCAGTCCTCAAATGGATTATTCTTCGGCACGGTGGTGTGAGTGCGCATCGAAAACTTATTCCGCTCTTCCTCGGTCTAATTTTAGGTGAATTCATCGTCGGTAGCGTATGGAGCCTCATAGGAATTACGACAAATCAACCGATGTACCGGTTCCTATTTTAGAGCCTATCTCTTCATTGTACGTCCGATTTTGAGAGCGGTTGAATATAATGAATCTGCCTTGCCACTTCTGTAAAGCCCATAGTCGGATAAAAACTGGTACCTATAGGGTTCTGTTCCAGAGTTTCAATGCGAGCGTAGAGCATCCCTTCTGTCTGTAAATACGCCAATGCTTTTTCAATGAGTCGCCTACCGATGCCACGACGTTGAAACTTCGGTAGCACAGCGAGGTTCGGAATACCCCCGATGCGTGTTGAGCGATTAAGTCGGGTTGTGATGTAACCAGCAATCTCCGTTTCCACCTCTGCCACAAAAATCCCGTCCGGGTTTGCTACTGCATCGTCATCAATATGGGACATTTTGCGTTCTTCCCAGTCCATGTCGCCGATACGCCCAAACCGATCTTCGATATTTTTGTCTATGGATACCTTTTCAAAACAGATGGCGGTGATCTGTCGAAGCGTTTGTAGATCGCTCGGTTTATAGTTTCGGATCATCTCTTTATCTCTTTTTGTAGGTTTGCTTACGAGGTACGTCGAGTCCCTACAGGATATGCCGGTTTCTTAACTCACACCAATTAAGATATGGTATACCGTATGCCAAAAAAATACAAGTTTTCTGCCTGAATAATTGAAATGCTAAGATGGAGAGCCGAAAATTGAATGGTTCTGAGATTCAGAAGACCAATCTTGAAAAATATGTAGGTGTTTGCTATAATTGCGAACAGAATATTCTCAGGAGGAACATTGCGTGATTCGTGAAGCGATTCAAAAGGTTATAGCAGGGGATGCTTTAACCGAAGCAGAAATGATTGACACCATGAACGAAATCATGGAAGGTAAGACGACAGATGCTCAGATCGCCTGTTTTCTTACCGCATTGCGACTTAAAGGCGAAACAATAGAAGAAATTACAGGCGGAACGCGTGCCATGCGCGCCAAAGCCACGCCTGTTCCTACACGTCATAAGTCTGACTTGCAAGCTACCCCGAAGGTCCCACGACTTGTTGATACATGTAGCACCGGTGGTACAGGTTTAAACCATTTCAACATCTCAACAACTTCTGCCATTGTTACCACTGGCGCAGGTGTGCCGGTCGCAAAGCATGGCAATCGAGGCGTGACGCGACAGAGCGGTAGCGCGAACGTGCTTATGGCGTTAGGTGTGAACATCGAGATTGGTCCTGAACACGTCGGACGATGTATTGATGAGGTTGGCATCGGTTTTCTATTTGCACCAACACTGCACGGGGCAATGAAATACGCCATCGGACCACGGCGAGAAATCGGGATTCGGACGATTTTCAATACGATAGCTCCACTGACCAACCCAGCAGGACCACAAGCGCAGGTGATCGGTGTCTATGCACCAGAACTGACTGAGGCTCACGCGAACGCGCTGCATAATCTCGGATGCCAGCACGCATTTATCGTGCGTGGGGATGACGGTTTGGACGACATCACAACGACAACTACCTCACGCGTCTCCGAACTCCGAAACGGTGCCGTTAAAACCTATACGCTTGATCCCACAACACTCGGAATTCCGAGAGCGGAACCTGAAGCACTCTTGGGTGGCGCGCCGGAGGAGAACGCTGAAATGATAGTCAATATCCTGAACGGTGAGAAGGGACCCAAACGCGACATTGTTGTGCTAAATGCTGGGGCAGCGATTACTGCAAGCGGAAAAGCGGATAGTCTTGATGCCGGTATCGAACTTGCCTCAGAATCCATTGACTCAGGTGCCGCACTCGCGAAGTTAGAAGGACTGAAAGCAGTCTCAAACGATTTTTAATTGTTCGCAAGGCGTTGAATAGAGTAATTTGTTTAATAGATGTTTCCGCACTCCGCAAGGTGAAATTGAAAAATTGATACTTGACACTATTATTGCCCATAAACGGAAGGAGTTGGCAGCCGAACAAGCACAGGTGCCGCTGGTGCAGTTGGAAACGGAGGTTATGAACCTACCTCCAACACAGGATTTTGGTGCCGCCATCACAGGCAGCGGGACAGTCAAACTTATCGCCGAGGTGAAGAAAAAATCGCCCAGTAAAGGCATTATTCGCGAAGATTTCGATCCAGTGTCAATTGCCAAGACCTACGTAGAGAACGGTGCTGCTGCTATTTCCGTACTGACAGACAAACATTTTTTCGCAGGCGAACTCGCCTATCTGCGCGCAATCCGAGAAATCGTTGATGCACCACTCCTAAGAAAAGATTTCACGATTGATCCGTATCATATCTACCAAGCTCGCGCAGCGGGGGCAGATGCTATCTTACTGATTGTAGCGGCATTGACAGAAGCACAACTACGGACATTTATGGATGTTGCGAAGTCGTTGGCACTGGCGTGTTTAGTGGAGGTACACACAGAAGAGGAATTAGCCGTTGCTTTAGGTGTTGATGCACAAATTATCGGCATTAATAACCGAGATTTGCGTACATTTCACACGGACATTGCCACAACATTTCGGTTGCGTGAGGCTATTCCAGCGGATAAAATTGTGGTGAGTGAAAGCGGTATCTACTCGCGTGAAGACGTTATACTGTTGCGGGAGGCGGGTGTGCAGGCGATGCTTGTCGGTGAGTCATTGATGCGGAGTCCTGACATTGGCGAACAGGTTCGCAGCCTTTTAAACCATTAAATCTGGGCAGTGGATGCTTTCGCTAAATGTCGTCTGTGGACGTTACAGGGTAGTAACGGTAATGCCGTGCCGTTTCAGAAGTGCAGTGGTTACGCCGTCACCAGCCGTGAGGGTTCCTGAAAAAGTGCCGTCATAGATGTCGCCACAGCCACACGATGGGCTCCTCGCTTTCAGAATTACGTGTGTCGCGCCGTTTGATTGAGCAACCTCTAAAGCGTGATGCGCTCCTTTCACATAGGCTTCCGTTACGTCTGTCCCGTCAGCAGTCATAACCTTTGCTTTACCGTCCAGAACATCATCACCATCACCTCCAACGATTTCTGCGGGGGGACGCGGCGTTGGTAAACCGCCTGATTCCTCTGGACAGACAGGAATAAGTTGATGTCTTTCTTCTTGCCTTATCGCTGTCTCGTTTCGGCTGTCACCGCCGTCGTATCGGCAGCGAACTCCCAAAAGACAGGCACTAATGACTACCTTCATCTTCTCGTAAGACCTCAAATTGGTTCATGATTGGACCCGTCTCACCTACTTTCAGTTGCAGGTAGGTATCTTCAAGATGACAGAGAATATCACATAATAGCAAGATACGACAAACCTCAGTGTTTTGACCTTCCGAGAGCGCGCACGCCATACGCACGGAGGTGGCGGTTCCACGTAACTCAGACGGGAAATCCTCCAAGACGTTATTGACATTCACCCCGAACCCCAAGACGAAAAAAGGTTGATGCTCCTCATCATAGACGAGTTCTGTTAGGACTCCCGCGACCTTCTTCTTTGCGATCCGAACATCGTTAGGCATTTTAATCCGCGCGTCAAGTTCGTGCGTCGTGCGAATCGCTTTAGTTATTGCAATGGCACCGACGAGATTCGGGAGTGTAACCTGATCTCGAAGGAGCCGATGTTTAAGCACAACGGACACAAGGAGACATTTGCCTGACGGTGCTTCCCAGTTCCTACCATATCTGCCTCGTCCAGCGGTCTGGTGCTCCGCAATGATGAGTGTTCCCTCTGCCGCGCCTGCCTTGCCACGCGCAATAGCGATGTCGTTGGTAGAAGCGACCTGTGAATAGTGCTCAATATGGCACCCAATAAATGCAGTCTGAAGTGTTTCCTGCAGTTTTTTTATCTTCGCTCCAAGTGTGGAAGTACAAGGTTGATTCATTGAATTCTGGGTATAAGATTCGCAAGCCGCCGTTGTTGGTTGCTACCGGTACTTAGCCGTGTTAAAAAAATCCATAACCTACTGACTCAGATGTTTTTCCGCTTCAATCCGCCACTGTTCAGGCGGGTTGAGTTCAAGGAAGCGTTGCCATTGCGCTCTCGCCTGTTCACGCTTCTCCCTGTATTCATACATCAACGCGAGGTTATAGTTTGCTGTCAAGTTGCCGGGTTCCAGTTGTATCACCCGTTCAAACTCTTCTGTCGCTGCGCCGAGTAGATCCATACTGAATAGATTATTGGCGTAGTTAAGTAGTGTCGGCACGTGAGTGTCGTCCAAAGCGAGTGCCTGTTCCAGCGTCTCTTTCGCGGCGTTGTAATCTAAAGCGTGTGCATAGTATAGATCGCCGAGACGTTGATATGTCTTGACGGCAATGCTGTCCCCTTCTTCAAGGGGTTGTTGTATAAGCGCAGTCTCCGCTTCATAATGTTGGATTGCCTGCTTCCACGCCTGTTCCCATTCCGCAATCTGTCCCAGATGCAAGTGGATCCCCCTATATTTTGGCGCGTAAGAGAGCATATTTTCAAAAACATCTTTGGCAAGACGCTGCCGATCTATTTCAAGATAAATGACTCCGAGTTGATAGTTCGCCTCACGGTTTCTGGGTTGAAATTCAGTTACCTGCTTGAAATCCTCTAAAATTTGGCTATAGCGATAAAGTGTTTTGCCAATGTGTTTGTAACGGAGCGTGAGCATCCCACGGTGAAAATAGGCATCTACATAGTCTTGATTCAGAGCGATAGTCGTGGTGTACTCCTTGACAGCCATCTCAGCATATTTATGGTAATCATCTCCAAGCGTCTCGGCATGTTGGTCGAGTATGCGTGCATAACTATAGTGCCAATCGAATTTCTTAGGATTGTATTGATTTGCCAATCCGTAGTACCGAATGGCGCTCTCGCGTTCGTCGCGCTTCTCAAAAATGACGGCAAGAAGATGATGAAGTTCTGGATGCTCAGGTTCAATTTCCAATGCCGACGGATAGATCCGAATGATGTTATCCTCATCATTGCGTTCGCGATAGATTGCACCGAGTCGGAAAAATGGTGTTACTTCTGTTACTTCAAAAAAAGGGCTTTCAATCGACGCAGTATCAAGTCCAATCGTTTTCTCGTAATGGACGATAGCGTTGTCTATCTCACCCTTTTGTTCAAACAGGATTGCTGCATGGTAATGTGCAGAAACATCATCTGGATATAACCGAACAGTTGCAAGAAACGCGGGCAGTGCAGCCTCAGGCTGTTCCAGTGCGAGGTAGGACAGTGCCAGTAGATAGTGTGCCTCGGTCGTGTTGGGTGCAATTTCAATAATTTTCTGTAAGGTGTCGATTGCTTGCTGATGTGCCTCTCGATTTCGGTAAATGTGAACTATCTTGAAAAGCACATCTATTTGCTGTGAATCTAATGTCAAAGTGCGTTTATAAAAGATGAGAGCATTGTCTATGTCGCCGTGAGCCTCGTAACTCTGTCCCAGTAGGTAGACAGCACCAATATCCTCCGGAAACAACAGG